>MAXR01000336.1 GCA_001751155.1 Desulfuromonadales bacterium C00003068
ACTGGCAGGCTGTCGGACTTGACACGAACCTACTGCGAAGCAGCTCGACTTGGCCCATATTCCCGTCCATTTTCGACAAATAGGCTCACTATTCGCTCTCCAATGGTCGAAAATCCGGACTCAAGCCAACTGTTTCTCGCTACGGCTCGTCAAGCCCGACAGCCTGCTAGTATCACTTGCGTGATCGATAGCCATGGTGTTATAAGTTTAGAGGATCAAATGTAAAGTGAATGCATATGGATAAAACATGTTTTCGGGAGACTGTAGATGTTTGGCTCACAAGCAACTTTTGTTCTATACGATGAAGAGGTCGCAGCGGTAAAAGTGATTCTTGATAATCTCTTAAAGGCTTCGAACTCCAAATCAATTTTCTTGGTAGATAAGAATGGTCAAATGATAGCGACTTCAGGTGATATTTCTGAGATCGATACCACAAGTTTAGCTTCGCTGACTGCGGGAAATATCGCCGCAACAGGTGGTTTGGCTAAGCTTGTCGGTGAAAAAGAGTTTGCAATTCAGTTCCATGAAGGCGAAAACGACAATATTCATATCTCGATTGTCGGCAGTCGTGTCATTCTAGTTGTTATTTTTGATCAGCGCAGTTCGTTGGGATTAATTCGTTTGCGTGTCAAAAAGGCCAGTACTGCGCTAGCCGTGGTCTTCGAAGAAATTAGCCAAAAACACAACACTCAAGCACCTGGTCGAGATCGGGCAAATCCTTTTGCTGAAATTACCGATGACGATATTGATAACCTGTTTAACTAAGGACTGCCGCTATGTCGTTTATTAATTACGCATCACGCGAGATCAATTGCAAAATTGTTTACTACGGCCCAGGCCTATGTGGCAAAACAACCAATTTGCAACATGTTTATCAAAAAACTGCCAATGAGTCGAAGGGCAAGATGATCTCATTGGCCACCGAATCAGAACGGACTCTGTTTTTTGATTTCTTACCTCTCGCCCTCGGCGAGGTTCGTGGTTTTAAGACCCGCTTTCACCTTTATACCGTACCCGGGCAAGTTTTTTATGATGCCTCACGCAAATTGATTCTTAAAGGTGTTGATGGTGTGGTGTTTGTCGCTGACTCGCAAGAGGAGCGTATGGATGCCAACATTGAAAGTCTTGAGAACCTGAAAGATAATTTAGAAGAACAGGGCTACGATCTCGATAAACTACCGTTTGTCATACAATATAATAAGCAAGACTTGTCTAATCTCAGCCCAATGGACGAGCTGCAACGGTTTTTGAATCCCAACAAAGTTCTTGAATTTAAAGCCTGCGCTATGAGTGGTGTTGGTGTATTTGAGACCCTGAAAGGGATTGCGAAAATGGTCTTGATGGACTTAAAAAAAGGATCTCGCTAAAAACAGAAAAAAACATTGACAACCGTGTGGGGAAAACAGTATATTCCCATCCGTCGAAAGACTGATCCCCGATAGCTCAGTTGGTAGAGCGGGTGACTGTTAATCACCTTGTCGCATGTTCGAGTCATGCTCGGGGAGCCAACAAATTCAAAGAGATCACAGTTTATTCTGTGGTCTCTTTTTTTATGTCGTTTTTTGTGATTTTTTGATCTATTTCCCTCCTTAGTGTTCCTTATGCGCTATTTCGCCATTTTGTAGTTGAATTTTTTGCCTTAATTGACGATAAATATCAAATGAGAATTTTTTTTTCGTTTACTATTTGTGGTGAAACTTTTGGTTTGCCATTGTCTTCAATTGAAACGGTTGTCCGTTCTGCGCAATTGTTACGTCTGCCCAAGTCATCGCCTGAATTGCTTGGCTTACTTGATCTCCGCGGAGTTTTAATCCCTATCATTAATATTCACGCTCGACTTAATCTTCCCGAACAACCGATTCATGCTGATCAGCGTATTGTCGTTGCGCATAGTGAAAAATGCACCGTCGGTTTTTTGGCTGATTCAGTGGAGTCGGTGCAAATTACCGAAGAGGCTGCTTCTGTTGCCAGTGATACGATTTATCCCGATATGGATCAGTATGTGAGAGATATCGTTTGGCACAACGGCAGTAAAATTCTTTATTGTGATCCTGATAAATTTCTATTTGTTGATCCACTTGATTTCACAGCAACACCTCTAACCAGTGATGAGGGTTAATGACCTCGACTCCTAGTTTACCGATACAGCAGAAACAAGCTGCTAGTGATTTTATCCATGAGCGTTTTGGCCTGTTTTTCCCGCCAGAACGTTTTGCCGATATGTTGCGAGCGCTATGTAAGGCTACTGAGGAGTCAGGTTTTGACAGTATGGATCGTTATGTGAGCTGGTTGTTGTCAAATCAGCTTAGCGATAAGCAACTAGAGCCTCTCATTACCAATTTGACCATTGGCGAGACCTATTTTTTTCGAGATAAAAAACTGTTTTCAGGTCTCGAAAAAAAGGTGTTCCCTGAGATTGTAAAAACAAACTCTACCCATAATGTTCGTATTTGGAGTGCTGCGTGTAGTACGGGGGAAGAACCCTATTCGTTGGCTATATTGTTAGATCAGGCACAAAACTTCCCCTTGGATTGGCACGTGAATCTTTATGCGACTGACGTTAATGTCAAGTCGTTAGCAAAAGCGCGCAAAGCAGAATATTCTCAGTGGTCTTTTCGCGGAATTGATGAAAGATTGAAGTCTAGCTATTTTAGTCCAGTCGACAAACATCACTGGAAACTGTTGGATAGGATGCGTCAGCGGATCGAGTTTTCATATCTAAATTTGGCTGTTCATCCGTTAACAGTAGGCTCTAATGGCACCCAACTATTTGATTTGATTTTATGTCGTAATGTGTTGATGTATTTCTCCGCAGAACGGCGCGGAGAAATTCTGCACCATTTGACCGGCATGCTGACGGATAGCGGTTGGTTGGTCGTTAGCCCGAGTGAAGTGGGCCTTGTCGATGTGCCAGCACTGAGTATTGTTGATGTCGATGGGATGTTGATGCATCGCAAGGGGGTAAAGGGCAAAACGGCAGCCTCTGCTGTGCCATGGCGCAAAGATGTGCCGCAACTAGAGCGAGTGATGTCAGCCCCTGTTACGCAGAAGAAGTACAAAGTGAAATCCAGCGATGGTGAACGCAGGATTATTCGGCGTTCTATCCCGCCCACACCGCCACAAACGATAACACCCGTTGTTGGTGGTTTAGCTGCTGCTGTTACCCTTGTTGAAAATCGAGAGTATCAATCCGCGATTGCTTGTTTGATGTGTTTGATCGCTGATGAAGTCGCATCAGGTGTTGCTACGGCTGAACCGATATTCGTGCTGGCTCGTTGTCTGGCAAATATTGGTCGCGCTGACGAAGCGGAAGAGTGGTTAGAAAAAGCTCTTGAATTAGACCGATTGAACGCTACAGGCTACTATCTGCTCGCGACAGTTCAGCAGGAACGTGGAAGTTTAGTGCCAGCAAAACGTTCGTTGGAGCAGGCCCTCTACCTTGATGGCGATTTTATTATGGCAACATTCGCTCTTGGCATGTTGTTGGTGTTGCATGGGGGGCAAAAAGAGCAGGGGGAAAAAATGTTAAGGCGAGCGAAGGCTTTGCTGATGCGTTTTGGGCAGGATGAGATTGTTCCTGATTCTGAAGGGTTGACTGTCGCGCATCTTTGTAAAATGTTGGAAAGCATGACCTGATTTTATCGGGATTAACTCCCAACGTTGTTAATATGAGGTTTACCGATGGAAGAACAGTGTGACATTTTATGCCGGCGGGCGGCGATGCTGGCGGAACGGCCAGAGCAGATTTCAACAGAAAAGACCATTCAGGTTGTTGAATTCTTATTGGCTGCAGAGAACTATGCTTTTGAATTGCA
>MAXR01000337.1 GCA_001751155.1 Desulfuromonadales bacterium C00003068
GTATACCCGTTTTGGTCGCTGTCCTCATTGGTGGCACATTATTTAGCAGTAATTGTTTGGCAAACCGCCTTGGCGCGGGCGGTAATTTTTCAGCAATGAGTGGTGCTGGTCGTGGTCAGTGTGGCCCCGATATGGCTGGTGGTGCACAACACATGAAAATGCTGAGTGTCGCCCTCGATTTTACCGATGAGCAGAACACACAAGTCAAACAGTTGGTCATGGCACAGCGCGAACAAATGCAACCACGTCGACAGGCTTTACGCGAAGGCAGGCGTCAACTGCATGAGATGAAGGCAAGTCCCTCTTTTGATGAAGTGGCATTTCGTACTCTCGCCCAATCTGTTGCCAGTCAGCGCATTGATTTGATGGTATTACGCACCCAAATGCGGCAGAAATTTTTTGCTTTGATGACTCCTGAACAACAGCAAAAAGCTCAAAAATTAAAACAAGTGATGCAAAATAAAGCAAAAAAAGGTAAAGGTGGCCGAGGCATGGGCGGCGAGGTTTGATTCTTAAAGATAGGACTGTGTGGCAACGTTATTCGTTGCCGCACAGTTTTGTTTAATGCGGTTTTTGATTAGCTAACGTGGATTAAACCGGGATGGTTGCCCGTGATGCATCGTCCCCCTTGAGGGGTGACGACAAAGGTGTTTTCAGTGCCGACCATGCCGATACCAGCAATCCCTTTTTTGGGTTCAATCGCCAGCACCATATTCTCTTGTAGTGGTTCATCAAATCCCTTGGCCAATACCGGCCATTCATCAATGTGCAAGCCAATACCGTGACCGAGAAAGCGTGCTTGACGGTCACCAAATCCCATAAATCCAGCCAAAAACTGATCATCAATTTTCGCGGTGATCTCTGCATAAATTTGAGATGGGATGGCGCCAGGCTTTAAGAGTGCCGCCGTATCATTTTGAATCTCAACACAGCGCTTATGAATGTCTATTGCACTCTGTGGCAATTGCCCCTTGTAGACGTAGGTCATGGTTTTATCCGTGTGGTAGCCGTCAACACCACAGCCGATATCAACAAAAATAAGTTCGCCACGCTGGAGCGTTCGCTGCCGGCTACCCAATAGGGGAACTGCCGGACTCATGCCGTAGTTGCCGCCGGGGCCATCGAAGGAGGTGGGGTAAATAGAGCTTTCGCCAAAACAGATATGGCCGAGGAGGATCTCAGTGTCGTACATGCTGAAGCGAGCGATGCCATGATGGCCCTCTTTTACCATTTCAGGGTAAAGTGCGCCGCCTAAATTGGCTTCTGACATCCCATCGTGCAGCAGCGGTGGTAGCTTGTTGACGAGAATATCGTTGTGAATTTTCCCCGACTCCTCCATTCGCTGTAGTTCGTAGTGACTTTTTATCGAGCGTACGGCTGAGATAGAAAAATCCGCAGAATCAACCTGAGTGAAAGAGAAATGTTTATTAAAGCGTTGATACATGGCGAGGGGAACGCGCTCTGTTTCGAGATGAACCGTTGTCGGTAGCGGTGCCATTGCAGCGGCGGCATCGCGAAAGCTATGCATAGGGCGAATATTGTCAAATTCAGATTCATCTTGCGCGCGTTGCAGGCTACGACGTATCCAATAGATTGCTGGCTGGTCTCTTGGGATCAATAGTACGCCATCTTGCATGGTGCCAGTGAAGTAGAATTGATTGACTTTGCTAAAAATAGCAAGGAGTTGCCATTCAGGGCAATCTTGATTCATGCGCGAACGGATAGCGTGTAAGCGTTGTTCTAGTTCAGCCTTTGGTACGTTGGTAAACATGGTGATCTCCTTTGAGGTGTCTGTGAGTAGACTGCTATTGAGAGTTAGGCTTGTCAATGCGAATTAAATTTTTGGTCGATATTTTGCATAATCAACAACTGACGTTGCTTTAATCTATGCGTTGGGAGCGATTTATGACGGGTGTTGTATATTGCAGCCCGTAAATCTCTGGTGTTTTAATGATAGTCATATCAAATCATTATTCCACAATAATTAAATTTGAGGGCGGTTCTCGCGTGATCTGGCTGGCTAAATGGCTGATTGTGTGGTTACGAGATGGTGTTGTTATGGGTAGTTTAGCGAATTTATTAATTATTTCTGGTGCACTAATTCTTGGTTTAGCACTGATTCCCGTGAACAAGCTTAGGCGGCGATTACCGATTGGAGTATGTCGGCGTTCGTGGATGTTCTTATCCATGCTTATCGCTTTTTTCTTTGTTGGCTATCTGTTCTACGCTTACCTGTTTTGGGATCAAGCGCATCAGTGGTGCGATATGGTTGTTCCAGCGATCTTCTTTTTTGGTTCAGTATTTGTTCTTGTTGTTTGTAGTCTTTCGGCTAAGACAGCTGACGATGTCACCCGTTTGTGCCATTTAGAGCATGAGAACGTCACC
>MAXR01000338.1 GCA_001751155.1 Desulfuromonadales bacterium C00003068
ATCATAGACCAAGCGCGCGTAATAGCGTGCATAGGCCACCTTAACACCTAAATCTTTACCACCAGTGAGATCTAACGCGCGCTCAAAACACATGCGGGCCTGATCGGGTTTGCCCCCTAACGACGGTGGTCTTAAACTATACAACATTCCCAAATACAACCAAGGACGACCATTCTCATACGATTCATCTAACTCAATAATACGGTGCAGGGCTAACTCAATCTTTGGCACTGCGGCAACGACATTCCAATCATCGCGGTGCGCTTGCGCCCACACTAACCAACTAGTGGTCATAGCAAACAGCGCGGGTAATTCGTCGTCATCTAACTCTTGCAAACTATTTCTGAATGCAGCGTAAGGTTGCCCCACCANNAACCGCAGCCATCGGAATCCTCTTCACACAGCGCCCGTTGACCATAATCAAAAGCCCGTGATGATAAACGCTGTGAGCGCACAGGATCATCGACAAAGGCCGCAGCATATATCGAGTAAAGATTTGCCCCCGTTCGCAGCCAATCCTCATCATCAGGATCACCCTCAATTAAACTGTCAATCAGTAATAAATAAGCTGGTGCACCAGCTTTGACCAGCTCAGGATCTTCTTGATTCATTATTGCTTGACTCAAGTTTGAACCGATGTTCGAAAAACCGCAGCCACTCAATAAAAGAACAGCACACAGTGAAAACAGTGAGATGATACGTACCATCAGAAGCCCCCTTAACCTGCCATCATTAAATCAACACTCGATTAAACGTCGAGATTATAGCTCGTTTGTTAGAAAACGACGAATGTTTTACCATAAATTTACATTGGTCAACTCATCCCACCATTTAGATCGTAGCGCAAGGGAGATCACAACGCGGATGACGATGAATTTTGCATTGACTATAAGGGGTCGCCACACAACACAGGTAAGCACTGTGAATATCTAGCGCATGCAAAGCATAATGATCTTGATTCATGGTGATCCGCTCAGGCGAGCAGATCATTTTTCTAAAATCAAAGCCGAGCCCCACACCTTTAGCTTTCGCGGCACTCTCCTTAGCAACCCACAGTTGCAATAATGCCTGCGAAGGATCATCGGCCTGATGAAATGATTCAATCTGTTGCGGGGTCATACAAAGGGTAAAATGATCAGGTTCGAGAGAACGCGACAGTTCGACATCAACACCAACCTTTCCATAGCGGCTAATAGCACACACCACCGCACCACCTGAATGGGAAAGATTAAAATCAGCAGCACCCAAAATATACGGGCGACCACAGTCATCGATCTCAAAGCGCTCAAGGCAATCACCCCCCTCACCCCGTGCTACCAGCCCCTGTAAAAGGAGTAATTTAGCGAGCAGAGCCATATGTTGATCTTGCCAACGGCGAAAGCGCAGCACCTTATCCTGTAGCGACTGCGGCAATCGTTGCAACTGTTTGAGCCAAACAGTTTGCGACCACGGTTGGTTGACAAAACCATAATAAACATCGATCACCTCTCTGGGGTGATCCAACAAATCACTCATGCGTTTTGCGTCAAAAAGCGATCAAGCTGATTGGCAAACACCTGTTTATCCTTAGCACTGAAGGCCGCAGGGCCACCTGTTTCAACGCCACACCCGCGCAATTCGTCCATCATATTACGCACCGACAGTCGCTCCTGAATGTTTTCAGTCGAGTAAAATTCGCCACGCGGATTTAAGGCATGACCACCCTTTTCAATTACCGCTGCGGCCAGCGGAATATCCGCCGTAATCACCAGATCCTCGGGGACCAGAAGCTCAACAATTTTATCATCGGCGACATCAAAGCCTGCACCCACGACCAGCGAATCGATATAAGCCGACGGCGGACTCTTCAGCGGTTGATTAGCCACCAGTGTTAACTGCACCTGTTTACGGTTTGCAGCGCGGTACAATATCTCCTTGATGACACGCGGACACGCATCAGCATCGACCCATATATGCATGAAACTAAAATCTCCAAAATAAAGAATGTGTACAAATTAAGCGGGAAATTGCGCCTTAAGTTTCATCTCAAAAACAAGACGCAATATCAACGGCAAGCTAGCGTTCAAACGGTGACCATCGTCTACCTCGACGAGCGGTGCACCAAAAACGCGACTGCTTTCAATCGGCACCACATCATCACTGAGTCCATGAATAATCACTGTTTCGGGCAAGCCCTCAGCAGTAAGAGATTCAGCAATTTCGGTATGAATAGCGGGAGCACACAAAACTAAGCCTTTAACGCGCGGGTCTTCGCGTTGTAACAACAGCGCCATCAAACCGCCAGCACTAGAACCGACAACTAAAAATGGCCCTGCCTGTTCGCTAAGAGTTTGCTGGATAATCGTCAACCGCTGCTGCGGGTCTTTAACTCCCTCGCAATCCGGTGAAATCACCTCGCCAAACATCTGCTTTAGCGCCTGATACTTCGAGCCATGCGGCCCTGTTTCTAAACCGTGCAGAAAAACAATTTGCATCCTACCCTCCTAACGCCAGCCCAAGTTATCTCACTAATCCAACATCGCATCAATGGCATCAAAATCTAATTCAACGTCGGCAAGGTGAAGAATCAAGTTGATCTTCTCGGTATCCTCGGCAATAATCTTAGACACATCACTAGTGATCCGAGTAAAAGACTCAGTATTGGTCAATTCAGTACGGATATAGGGAAGATGACTGTCGTTAACGATTTTAAAAGTGATTGGTGAAACAGGGGACTTCCCGGCAATTACCATGCCAGCAATCTTTTCACGAAATTCAGGCAAATGGTACAACGATGCTAACATCACCATCAGCTCATCAAGGCTACTATGCACCAGCAACAGTGTCGAATCTTCAAGCAGATCAGCAACGCGTTGCGCCGATGCCGAGCCGAGTTGAACATTGTGAACGATACGGTGTAGTTCATGGTCATTGCCCTGTAGTGAACTACCGAGAATCTTACTTATCCGCTTCAATGTGGGGTTAGCAAGAATAGGTGAATAGTTAAACCCACCCTCAATTTCCATCCCATGATCAGCAAACGCCTTGCGAAGGTAATGGAGTGTGGTATCGCGCTTAGATGCCAACAATTTATTCACCAGCAACATCCGCACAGGAACACCCGCCTGCTCGAACGCACATAGGTTGAGACTAATAGAATCAATTGCTCGACCAATGCCCCCCTCTGCCACCATCATCACTTGCGCATCGAGGATCTTGGCTATTTGAGCATTATTGTAACCAACAACTGAACCAACCCCAGCATGCCCTGCCCCTTCAATGACAATAAAATCGCACACCTCTTCCAAACGACGACAAGCACTCACCATGTGCTCACCAAACAGTTCGGGGGAAATTTCACCATCGAGATACTTACGTGTGGTTTCAGGGTACAACGGCACCGGCGACATATCGCGAATATCATCACCAAGGTTAAACACCTGCGCCATCAACACCGCATCTTTATCGGCCTGACAACCACGAAACTCAACCAACTTTGGCCCCAGCGGTTTAATAAAACCGACTCGCTTATATTTTTTAGCCGCTCGATGAAGCAACGATAAACACACCGTCGATTTACCGCAATTTTGCCCCGTAGCTGCAACAAAAACCTTCTTCGCCATAACCTCACCTCAATTTAATAAAAAACATAAAATGCTAAAACAACAGCAAAGTGAACTCGGTACTTAAAGAGATTAATACCCTTTTTTTTATTAGGGTTGAGTGAACAGCGTTTTGTGGGAGTTGTCAAGGAGGAGTCGGGGTGTTAGGTAGAAAAGATGGCCTTGACATGTGTTGTGGGATTGTTGATAGTGAGGCGGTTAAAATTAAACCATGCTTAGTCTTATAGTGAGATCAATAGTCTGATTGATCAGATCAAGCGAAGACGAGTTTTCCTTAGTTTGCACTTAATATCTCAATAAGTGGAAAATAAGTACATGCTATAGAACGTGATAGATGGAAAGTTTTCTGCTTATCACCAATATTAGCCACCCAAATAAGGCATTGTATCAATGGCACGTTCATTTCAGCTAGTAGATCAAAAAGTAGCCGAAGCTGATTTCTTCCTTGGGAAATTATTAGATTGTGGCTTCAATCTTTTTGAATTTCGCTGTTACTTAAGTGCCTTTGCTGCATCAGCTAGAAGCATTACATTTTCGCTTCAATCTGTATTACGGGACGAAACCGAGTTCAACACTTGGTACGAAACATACCAAGTTGAATTTAAAAAAGATAAACTTGCAAAGTTTTTCAATGATTTTCGCCGAATTACACAACATGTCGGTGAAGATTCGTATGGCGGTGGAGGCATGTCTTCCGACGGTAAGGCTCGACATTTCTTTATGCCAACCAAAGACTTGCCAAATGTGCCAGAGGGTGAAATAGGAACTGCTTGCATGGACTACCTCAAGCAAATAATTCAACTTATTTATGACTGCTATCTCAAGTTTGGCCCTTCAATAGATGCGCACCAATACTTCACTGAAGAAAACTTTAGAAAATCAAATCGAACCATTGAAGATGCGGAAGAGGAACTTGGGTTTCCCTGTGGTTGGACTGACGTGAGCGATCCAGACTCAACACCATATCGTTGGCAAGCCCTTCGCGACACAGTTACAGGTTGTGAAATAAATCATATCTTCAAAAAACATTTAAACAAAGAAGCCCCCTGCACCGAGCGCTTACCTGAATATGTAGACAAAAGAGAGTACAAAAATAAAAATGGTTGGCTAACCATCTAATTAACCGGACGGAAGATACGTCTGCTATTTAATTTGAATAATTTGGTGGTATGCATAAGTCAGTCTGCCGCCGGTTATCAAAAACGTTGAGGCTGTAGGAAAACCCCGAAACATGCTATTATCATGGCTAAATTATGATCTTTTCTGGGAGGAAAAACATGCCACGATTTAAACAATACAACCAAGGTCAAACGGTTTTATTGCCCATCTCTTTTGAGCATCAAATCCTCCCTGGAACATTTGAACATAGTCTCAACTATTTGGTTGATGAGAGGCTTGATCTAAGTATCTTTCACCACAAGTACAACAACGAAACAACAGGTCGACCAGCATACGATCCAGCCTTATTGCTTAAAATAGTACTACTGGCTTACTCCAGAGGGATAACAGGCAGTCGCAGAATCGAGGCACTTTGTCGTGAGAATGTCCTATTCATGGCATTATCAGCAGATACCCAGCCTCATTTCACAACCATTGCTGATTTTATCTCCGGATCAAGTGAAG
>MAXR01000339.1 GCA_001751155.1 Desulfuromonadales bacterium C00003068
GGCTAAGATCGCCTTGGCAAAATTTTCCAATCCTTTAGGTTTATCAAAGGTTGGTAACAATATGTATGGTGCGACAGATAAATCAGGTACTGCGATAGTTGGTACGGTTGGTTCTGGTGTTGGTCAAATTTTCACCAATTCACTAGAGATGTCGAATGTCGATTTAGCGGCGGAATTCGTAAAAATGATCACCACTCAGCGTGGTTTTCAGGCAAACTCTAAAATCATTACAACGACTGATGAGCTATTGGGAGAACTAATTAATCTGAAACGTTAGTTAGCTTAAATGCACACATAAAAACATAATGTTAGATAAATTGTTATATCGATAAACGATGCCGAGAGATCAGAATAAGTGATCTCTCGGCATTTTTCATTAGACAAGAAGCGTTTCATTGCTTACAGAAATAAAGGCTTAGGATTTAAACCACTTTTGCAGTTCCCACGCAAGGCAGAAGTGTGTAGAATGTAAGGTTGAGAGATTGGTAATTGGGGTGGCTTGACCTGAGTGGTTTGCTTGACGATCTTTTTCTAATGTTTTGAAGGTTTTTGTATGGATATTTCTACAATATTAGGTGCTGTCGTTGCTTTTGGTCTTGTGTTGGCCGCGATGATGAACGGCGGCTCGATTTTACTCTTTGTCGATCCTGCGTCACTCATGATTGTTGGTGGGGGAACGGTCGGTTCTACCTTGATCCATTATCCTTTTAAGGAAGTTCTTCGCGCCATCTCCGTGGCAAAGAAAACCCTTTTCCATAAAGAGCAAGCTTCGGGTGAGATCATCGGCCAATTAATTGAGTTTTCAGGTAAAGCTCGAAAAGAGGGGATTCTGTCGCTACAGTCTGTTATGTCTCAAGTTGAAGATCCATTTTTTCTTAAAGGATTACAGATGGCGGTCGATGGTCAAGAACCTGAAGCGCTACGAGAGATGATGGAGAGAGAAATTGAATATGTGATGGAACGCCATGAGACCGGGGCCGATATTTTTACCACCATGGCTGCCTATGCTCCCGCGATGGGGATGATTGGTACTCTTATCGGTTTAGTGCAAATGCTGCAAACAATGGATGATCCCGCTTCGATTGGTCCCGCCATGGCGGTAGCACTGTTGACCACTTTTTATGGCGCGGTTGCGGCAAACATTCTTTTTACGCCGATGTCTGGTAAGTTGAAACATCGTTCATCGTGCGAAGTTTTAGGCAAAACATTAATCTCCGAGGGAATGAACTCTATCTTGGCGGGTGAAAATCCCCGCGTGATGGAGCAGCGACTTCATGCATTTGTTGCACCGGCACTGCGTGAAAGTAACTTTAATAAGAAGTAAGAGTGGTCGTGACACTGTGTAGGTCATAAATCGTCCTGGCTGGAGACGTTGTGGAAAAAAAACCAAAAAAACCGCCTGCGGGCGCACCTGCATGGATGGTTACCTATAGCGATCTTGTTACGCTGTTGTTAACCTTTTTCGTGTTGTTGCTATCAATGGCCAATATGGATCAGGTCAAGTTTAGTCAGGCAGCTGGCTCATTACGTGGTGCGTTTGGGGTGTTTGGTGGTAAGGATCAAAAAGAGATCTCGCCACCTTCTATTGTCGAACTCGCTCCAGTTCATGATGATCTAGTGCAACGACTCTATTCACGAATCATGACACAGATGAATCGATTACGCCTTGATCCCTCCATTAAGCTTGTCAAGGAGCGTGGTGCAGTTATCCTACGCATTAATGATTCTATTCTTTTTTCACCCGGCACCTCACAATTAAAACCATCTGCTTTTCCAGTTTTGGCAAAGGTTGCTGGTTTGATTCGTCCCTTGCCGTTACAGCTTCGAGTTGAGGGGCATACGGATGATATCCCCTACAGTCGTGTTGATATGAGTAATTGGGATCTTTCCGTGGCGCGCTCTGTTTCAGTACTAAAATATTTTCAAACAGCCGAACTTTTCCCTCTTGATCGGATGTCCGCTGTCGGTTATGGCTCTGAGCATCCTCTTGTTGATAACGATACGCCTGAAAATCGTGCGAAAAATCGTAGGGTTGAATTCGTTCTAGAAAGTTTGGGTAATTATCGTGAAGAGCTGCCGTATTTGATTGATGCCAATGAGCAGTTACCGTTTTGAATTGGGTTTTTGTTTTGTAATAAGTAATTCACTAAGAGATTCATTCTAGCAGGAGATAGCCAGATATGGCCGATGAGGAAGATAAAGGATCAGGTGGTGGTAAGAGTAAAATGATGATTATTGTCATCATTGGAGTTGTGGTTTTATTGGTTGCTGTTGGCGTTGCGGCGTACCTGCTGGGGTCAAAGTCGGCGCAGTCTGCTCCTGTTGCTGCTGAAGTTGAAGAAACTGAGAAGGTTGAAGGTGTTGGCCCTATGGTCGATGTGACCGACTTTATTATCAATATTCTTGATAAAAATGAAACACGTTACCTCAAGGCTGCGATCACTTTGGAACTGGAAAATGAAGAAACTGTCATTGAAGTGAATGAGAGAATGCCACAAATTCGTGATTCGGTCTTGTTACTCGTGGGCAATAAAACATTCGCTGAATTAAATGATTTACAGGGTAAGCTTCAATTACGTGCAGAGATTATTGTCCGTTTGAATAAGTTGCTGAAAAAAGGGAAAGTCAAAGGGATCTATTTTACCGAATTTGTCGTGCAATAAGGGGAGGTACATTTGGAGCGAATTCTCTCCAGAGATGAAATTGCTGAATTACTCTCTGCGGTCAAAGATGGATCGTTAGATTCTGAGCTTGCGCCTGATGAGGATTATAGTGAAAAGCCCCGTGCTGTATCAGGTTTTAGCCTGGTGCAAAATAAGGGACAGTCTGGTCTTCGCTTAGCGAATTTTGATATTTTGCTCGATGCTTTTTCGCGCAATATGTCCTTTTCCCTCTCAAGTCGGCTACAGCGTGCGGTGAGTATTTTACGTGAAAATATTGGTTCAATGGATTATGAATCGCTTATAAACGAATGTAGCAATCATCAACTGTATGGAATTATAACTCTTGATCCTTTGAAAAAAAATGGGCTCCTCATCTTCGACGCTAACATTGCTTTTGCTCAAGTCGAAATTATGTTAGGTGGCGGTGGACCAGAGCAGGGGGTTGTGA
>MAXR01000340.1 GCA_001751155.1 Desulfuromonadales bacterium C00003068
TTCATCGATACTGATTTGTGCCAGACTGCGCTGATCACCATCGACTTGAAACAACGGATCGTAGCCAAAACCACCATCGCCTTGCTCTTTCTTCAGGATATGACCCTCTAACCGTCCCTCAAAAAAAAGACATTCACCGTTAGGATAGCATAAAGCCATCACGCAACAAAAAGCGGCTTGCCGTTGTCCATCTTCTACCTGAGCCATCTCTGTCAACAATAAGAGATTATTCTCGCTATCGGTTGCCCCTTCACCAGCATAGCGAGCAGAGTAGACACCAGGACGCCCATGCAAAGCTGCGACAGTTAAACCTGAATCGTCTGCTAAACAAGGCTTACCCGTTTGCTGCACAATGGCTTGGGCTTTCTTTTGAGCATTCTCTTTAAAGGTGGTGCCATCTTCAACAGCTGGAACAAGGTCGGGATAGCTGGCCATCCCCTCAACTTCAATGCCAACGTCTGCTAACGCACGGCAAATTTCCTTAAGTTTTCCCTTGTTTTGCGTGGCAACAATCAACGACATACTACCCCTCCAGAGACTGACACTGTAACAGCGTTAAATCAGCACATCCTTTAACGGCCAAAGCACGCATTTCATCAAGCTGCGCACTGGTAAAAGGTTCCGATTCAGCAGTGCCCTGTATTTCAACAAACGCACCAGAACCCGTTAACACGAAATTCATATCCACTTCAGCGCTGGAGTCCTCGATGTAATTCAAGTCGAGGAGCGCGTTACCATCAACGATACCAACACTAATCGCAGCCAGAGAATCTTTGAGTGGCGATTTTGTTAGTTTGCCTTCGGCGATCAACTGATTCACAGCTTCGGCGAGGGCAACATAAGCTCCGGTAATTGAAGCGGTGCGCGTGCCGCCATCGGCCTGCAATACATCACAATCCAAACGGATGGTTCGTTCGCCCAACAGTTCAAAATCGATCACAGCACGTAATGCGCGGCCAATTAAACGCTGGATTTCATGAGTTCGGCCACCAACTTTACCCCGCGCAGCTTCGCGGGAGTTGCGACTTTGTGTTGAACGGGGCAGCATCGAATATTCAGCTGTCACCCATCCCCTACCCTCACCGCGCATAAAAGAGGGTACCCCCTCTTCAACGCTTGCATTACACAAAACGACGGTATCGCCAAAGGTGGCTAAAACGGAGCCTTCAGCATAGCGGGTAAAACCGCGCTGTAACGTGACAGGTCGAAGTTGGTCAAATTTACGTTTATCGTGACGAATAATATTCATTAAATGAGATCCTTTAATATTTGAATAACGGGCTTAATACGATGACAAAATCAAACTACTTCTGATGGTCTCGCAAAAACAAATTAGATGGCTAAGCAAAAATTTCGCCCCCCAAGGCGTAGTGGTTATTCAAGAGAGAAGGCATACCTGTTGTATGTCGAACTCTTGAATAAACGCTGCAACGCAGGTGGGCGGACTTTTTGCGACGCCATCACTTCTGAGAGTTGGAAAACTCATGTAATCCTTGATAGAGAGCTTCAGCCAAGCGCTGCTGGCCTTGTGACCCCATCAATAACTCCTGATCCTCAATATTGGACAAGTAACCCAGTTCAATAAGAACCGTTGGTAGATCGCCTTGAACCAATGACAATAGCGGGGCCTGAACCACCTCGTTAACAACAAATCCAGCATTGCGTAAGGCTGAACTTAAGCGTAAAGCCAACACCATGCTGCCATTTTCAAGTTGTTGCTCTCGATTTAGTTCACTAACAGCAGGACGAACATATAGATGGATACCGTTTAATTCTGATGATAATGAGGTCTGGGCATGCAGTAACAAAAATGCATCGACCTCATCATGGCGAGCACTGGCCAGATGTTGTTGCGCTGAAAGGGAGTAATCATCATCACGGCTTAAATAAACGGGAACACCCAATTGCATTTTAATCTTTTTTTCAATTTTTTTAGCAATGGCAAGAACAACAGTTTTCTCTTTGACACCGCTCAAACCAATGGTTCCGGTATCTTCACCACCATGAGCTGGATCAATAGCAACAGCACGCAAAATTGGCGCACTAGAACTCTTTTTTTTCTGGAGCAAGAAGGCAAACAAGCGATCAAACACACCCTCATCAGATGAATCAATACGTGATGTTGGGTTTAAATTACGATAATAAATTGGAGTCGGGAGAAGATCGGCCAACTGATCCAACACAAAAGATTCAGAGACCCGCAACCGACCATCAATAAAACGGGGCGGATGCTTAATGGGAACAAAAGTTTCACCAATATTTAGATATTGACCACCAGGAAAAAATGTTGCTCGTCCATGAGGAGTTCTCATGCGATAGCGATGCTCGACAGCATCCCAATAACCACTCATTCCAAGGGCTGGAAGTACATCATCGATAGCAAAGTACGGGATTCCTTCATGGTGATAAACTTCATTAATCCGTTGAGTTGTCGCACCTTGACGCGACAGCTCGATTGCCGCTTGAGCTGAAACAGCCCAACACAAAAAGAATAAACTAAAAATGATGCGAATGATCATGGACGAAACCTTAGCAATTTTAAAACAACATTCAAAAAAAACGACTGAACCCTGCATCAGTGAGGCAAAGGTAGCCAAAGAGGGCTATTTATCGTCGAGTGGCGCACTGATTCAGGTGCTATAACGAAAACGTAAGATACTATACGCAGTAACAACCACTGTCAATCATATCAATATTCATATTTAAACAGCAAGTAAACGACGACCGCGAGTCGGCTCATAGCCCAGAACTTTGATCAGCCGCTTTGACAGCGTATTTTCGAGTTCCCGCTGCACAGCATGATTACCCTGCATCGGCTTAATCTGCCCACCTGCAATCATCCCGTGCCCCCCTGCGGTACCTAAACCCTCGACAATGTCGCGGATGATTTTCCCGGCAAAAAGATCCTCGCGATCGGTTCGCAACGACAAAACTTCCTCTTCGTTACAGCAGCCCATACCGAGAACAACTGCCACACCA
>MAXR01000341.1 GCA_001751155.1 Desulfuromonadales bacterium C00003068
GCACAAGCAAACGTGCAGATTGACGCAGAGATTGGGGAAAAGGGCCGTTTCCGGATGGAAACGAACTAGTTCCCCGCTAACGAACAGCGCTATAGCCTGGATATATTCTCTTACCGACCAGCGGGTTGAACAACCGCATGAAAAGATGTTTCTGCAAAATATCCCAGCCAACTAACGATCCCCAAAAGCTTAAAACCGTCTTCATACAAGTGGTAGAAAGGTAGGAAATCCCCCATTTTTGCAACCATGCAGTCAACCCCGATTGACAAAAAGAAAAAACAAAATGCCAGCGCCAAAACAATGAAATTTGTTTTGAATATAATTTCTCTGAACATGAGGAGGTAGATGAATACAATTGAAGCATAAGACAGGTAAATATATCTTTGCCTCCAATTGAAATATTGGGGGAATATCCTTTCGTGCAATAGGAACAGGTCGTCGCAAAGGAGCAGGCTGGTGATGAGGCCAGACATCAGAAAAAAGAAGGCCATATAGCTAAAGTTTTTGTGTTTATTAACATAAAAAGAAAAGAAACATATGGCGGCTGTTGAACACCAGAAAAGAACACTTAGGTTGGATATAATACCCAAAAAAGGTGATGAACGTGTGAGGTCGGCGGGATCTCTGGTGAAATTTGAAACAGGGATATCATATTGAACGCTCACCACAAAAACCGACAGGAGTATCATCCCCACGGGGATGTACAAAATAAGTAGTAATTTCAATAATGTCGGCCTATTCAACACAGACGATCTCCTGAACCCGATTATTGACTGAGATTATCGATATCCGTAACACACCACCCGCAGTTCTGGCCTGCATCACTGATGCCCTTTCAATCTGCCGAAGGAGCCGAAAGCTTAACTGGTTTCTGTCCGGAAACGGCCCTTTTCCGTAATCTCTACGTCAATCTACGGCCTTACTTGTGACTCGGGGCCATCCCTGGCCCTTCGCCCATGGGGNNAATCCTGAAAAGTTTTGCGGCGTACCGGTGTACGCCTCCGCGCAAGGCCTTGATTTCCTTGATCTTACGAAAAATAGCTCGTTTCCAAACCAGAAACTTGTTAGTGTCCATCCGGAGTTTCCGGATGGACACTAACTGGGGGCAGATATTTTTCCTCTGCCAATTTCAATTCAGCGTTATTCTGAAGTCGGAACACTTCCTGAACCGAGCTGATTTCGTTTTCAACTCCGAGCAACGACTGCTGCTCATGAATCAAGGCGGCGGTTTTTTGCATCGCAGCAATACCCGAGCGCAACAAGTGATTGGCCCAGATCACCAGACTGATGCCGGCTTTCTGAAACACCGGTGTGGGGGTTTGGTAGTATTTGGTCGGAACGACCACAATCGGACAGGTATCCTTCCATTCATCCATGAATGCAAGGATCTCTTCTGCCGTAGATAATCTACTGTGAATCAGCAGGGCATCGGCTCCCGCTGCGTGATAAGCCTCAGCGCGCTTGAGCGCTTCACCAAGACCCCAACCGGCAATAAAGGCTTCGATTCGGGCGACCACGCAAAAATCAGCGTCTTGCTGGGTGTCCTTGGCTGCTTTAATTTTCCCAGCGAACACATCTATTGCTTCCAAAGGCTGTCGGGCGTTGTCCAACAAAGAATTGTTTTTCGGAAACAGTTTGTCTTCAATACAGACCGCTCCCACTCCCAGTTGCTCAAGCTTTTTCACCAGCCTGCGAACATTGTTGAAATTGCCGTACCCGGTGTCGGCGTCCAGCATAATGGGGATACTTGAGGCATCGCTCATGAACTCGACGACATCCAACACCTGGGTCCAGCTGGCTTCGTTGTTGTCCCGTACCCCGAGGGCGGCGGAAATGGCCAGACCGCTGCCCCAGATGCCCTTAAAGCCAGCTTCTTCTACAATTTTGGCACTTAAACCATTGTGGGCTTCCATGAGGAATTCGAGGTTTCCAGACTGTAACAGAGACTTGAACTGGGACGTTTTCTTAAGCATGAGCCCCTCCTTGGCTGGACGATTCATAAGGGCTGAACTCTACCCGACGTACCGTTTAAGGTCGGTCAGTCGGAACAGGAAAAGTCGTCGATAATACCGACGATTCTGCGACCGATTTCTTGCTGAGAATCTATCGTCATGGCACCAATATGAGGAGTCAGGATGGCATTGGACAAGTCGGCCAAAGGCGAAATTTTGTTGTCACCTTCCTCCTGGTGTACATCGAGGGCCGCGCCGGCAAGACCGCCCCGCCTAAGCACCTCACTTAAGGCGATTTCGTCAACAATCCCGCCCCTTGCCATGTTAAGCAGAAA
>MAXR01000342.1 GCA_001751155.1 Desulfuromonadales bacterium C00003068
CGTCAAGCTTTTGCCAATTAAGGTTCGTCTGTCATTGAGATGACCTGTGTTCAAATGCTGGACTTGTATCAATTTCAGCGGTATAAAAAGGCCGAGCTTCCGCTTGGCCTTTTTTGCGTTGAGTAGATTTTGCTAAAACTATGGAGAAATATCGTGCCCATTGTTGAATTTGTCAAACTCGATAAGCCTGAAAAAGCAAAGCATTTATGCCAATTGGCTTCTGAGTTTTATCATCAAGGTAAGCGGGTATTGATTATTGTTGTTGATGACAACCAAGCGTTAACCCTTGATCGGTTTATGTGGACATATGATCGGCATTCGTTTTTGCCGCATGTTTGGGATAATGGTGCCGTGGAGTGTCACGAAGAGGCGATTGCCATTGGTACACAGCAGCGTAATCCCAATAGGGCGCAGGTGTTGATTGCGGCCTCACCCTGTTCACCCGAGTTTATGCGCCAGTTTGAGCATGTGATCGATTTTGCTGAAACTTACGATGACACCTTACGTGACGCTGCACGAAAACGCTACGCACAGTGGCAAGGGGTGGGTTGTGAACTGCGAATGCGTTAATGATGGTGGTCAGCAAAGCGTGATTTGTGTCGATATTCCCTTGGTATTAGAGCAGGAATCCGCTGTTAGTGGTTCAGCGCGTCAGGCGTTAGCGTTGTGGTCGTTGCGGGTGGGCGAATCCATTACGTTACGAGATTGCAATCAGTGTTGGTTTCGGGCGCGGATTTGTCAGTTGGACGATGAGGGGGTAACCATTCTACCCTTTGAAGCCATTGATGTGCCCGAGTCACCCATCGAAATTTGTGTGTTTCAAGCCTTGCCGAGTAACGAACGTTTTGAGTTGGTGTTGCAAAAGTTAACCGAGATCGGTGTGACCCATATTGTGCCATTTGTCAGTCAGCGCTCGCTGACATTAGAGGAGTGCGACGCAGGGCAGAAGAGATCGCATCGCTGGCCTGAGGTGATATTGACAGCAGCCAAGCAGTGTCGGCGCGGTCTGTTGCCAGAACTCGCACCAGTTAAACAATGGGATGACGTTTACAATGAGTTGTCGGCGTGGGATGTAAAAATTCTCCTCGATGAGCAAGGTAGTGGTTGGTCTCTTGCCGATGGTATCGGTAGTAGTCGGCCAACCCGTATTGCCATTGTTGTTGGCCCTGAAGGTGGCTTTGATCGCGACGAAGTGGAACTCGCCCAGCAGCATGGTGTGGTGCCGGTAACACTAGGAAATCGAATTTTACGGACCGAAACGGCAGCCATTGTTGCCGCTACGTTGGTTCAATATATAGTAGGAGATTATGCCTGATTCAATTGTAGATCAAGCGCCTTGTTGCGCTGATCGTCATCATATTGCTATTGTGCTCGTTGAACCACAGGGGCCGTTAAATATTGGTTCTGTCTGTCGGGCGATGGCCAATTTTGGTTTTACCGACTTGCGCTTAGTCAATCCTCAAACCGACCATCTCAGTGAAGATGCCCGTAAAATGGCGGTCAAGGCGGGGGCGTTGCTTGAGTCGGCACGGGTGTATGACACCTTATCTGAAGCGTTGAGTGATCGCCAGTATTCGCTTGGAACTACGCGCCGTTTTGGTCGCTATCGCGATGATTTTTTGTCTCCTGATGGTGCTGCCAACTATTTAGCCGACCTTGGTAGTTCGGTCGCTTCAGCATTGGTGTTTGGCCGCGAAGATCGTGGTTTGCTCACCGAAGAGTTGGATCTGTGTCAGCGCTTTATCACCATACCAACGAGCGATGAATTTCCGTCGATGAACTTGGCTCAGGCGGTTTCATTGTGCCTCTATGAATTATCCAAGTCGATTACGGCAGGGCAGAAAACATCCTATGGTGAAGGTGTTTTGGCCAACACCGCTGAACTTGAAAATATGTTTAGTCGTATGCGTACAGCGTTGACCAATATTGAATACCTAGATGTCAGTAATCCCGACCATATTTTACGAACCTATCGACGGATTTTTGGTCGCGCTGGTTTGATGGAACGCGATGTTCGTGTCATGCAAGGACTTTGGCGTCGCATTGGTTGGCTATATAAACAATTGGACGACAAACAGCTCAAGGCTGTTGACCCAGATAAAGAACAAGATCATGACTGTGGTCGTGGAGAGGACAACTAATGGCAACGCAATTTACAAGTGAACAGCTGGCTAACGGTGTACAGATTAACTTTAATGACGTGACGAATCGCTATTATGGTGACTACCATCGAGTTTGTATTGAGGTTGAGTTGCGTTTCGCCAGCGAAGAGTTTGCTCAGGGCCATAAGTTTCAAACTCTTGAGCGTATGGGAGTGAGTAGCGCGGATGTCGAGTCTGTTCAGGAGCAGGTACTTAATTCCTTCCGTCAAGGGACAATGAGGTACATGGTCAGCGAGAACTTTGAGAACAAGTTCCTCAAGTCGTGTAAAACGCGTAAAAGTATCCTGCTGCCAGGGCTAAAATGAGTGTCATTGTTGACATAACCACCTTAACGCATGGTGGCGATGGTTTAGGTCGCTTGGATGGTAAGGCGGTATTTGTCAGTGGTGCGATCCCAGGTGATCAGGTGCGTTGCCAGTTGACTGTCGAAAAGAAACGCTATGCTAAGGGGCGGTTGCTTGAGGTAGTTGAACCTGCGCCAAGTCGTGTAGCGCCGCCGTGCCAGCATTTTTCTGAGTGTGGTGGCTGTGATTGGCAACAACTTTCCTATGAAGATCAATGTAGCTGGAAAGAGCGCCTTTTTCGCGACAACTGTGATCATCAATTAGATGTTGATTCGGCTGTGATAAAACCGCTGGTTAAGAGTCCACAACAGATGGGCTACCGCAGTCGTGTTCAGTTTAAGTGTAGTGTCAGTGCAGATAGGTTCCTGCTGGGGTTTTATCGTCGCGCGAGCCACAGCGTTGTAAATGTTGATTGCTGCCCCGTGGTTGATCCACGTATCGAGCGTCTTATCTCGCCGCTTCGTCAGTTATTTAATGCCAGTCCTTATGCAAGGCAGGTGATTCAACTTGACGTCGCTGTTGGGGATGTTGGATTGCCGCGGATTGTGATCCATTTTAAAGGTGATAAGCTCGATTGCTTTGCACAGTGGTTGCATCAGAACGCTGGCCACATTGATGGCTCACTTTTTGTACTAGATGAGCGCTCACAGTTGTTACGGCACATACGCGGCGAGGTTGGTGTGTCGATTGAGGTGGATACGCCAGCGATCACATTAACCTACGGAGTTGGCGGGTTTGCTCAAATCAACTTA
>MAXR01000343.1:0-675 GCA_001751155.1 Desulfuromonadales bacterium C00003068
GAACAGGCTTGCCGCATAAGCCCACCAGACAGGGAATTGTAAAAGAAAGGTGGTTTCGCCGTAACTCTTTTTCGACAACATTCCGGCGTAGAGTTTCCAAGCAATAAGGAACAACACAGCTGCAAATACGATTCCGATAATCATATCCAGAAACCGGTTGGCCCTGCGTGGCAATAAATTGGTGAAGATATCGACCGATGCATGGTTGGAAGTAATCTGACAGTGCGGCAGGAAAGCAAAAATAGCGAAAGCCACACCAGCTTCGACCAATTCAAAATCACCAGTTATAGGTCCGATACCGAGATCCAAAAACCATTGTGCAACTTCTGGTGCGAAAGCTTCGACCTGCCGGTGCAAAAAGGAATTCAGCGTTCTTCCAAGAACAGACAAAAAAGTAAGAATAATTAAGAAGCTAAGAACGAGACCACCTAATACAGCCATTGCACGCGCGAGCTTGTCCATCAATCGGTGCATGTTACGTCCTTACTTGTGCAGGAGAGACGCTGCACCAGTTCAATACCGGTGCAGCGATCTGGCTTAGTAATCAGCCATCAGAGCTTTGGCTTGAACGATCAGAGCTTGTCCGTCAATGCCTTTTCCTGACATTTCCGCAATCCATGCATCATATACAGGGGCAGCAGCGTCAGCCCAGGCAGCAGATTGCTCTGCGTCCAG
>MAXR01000343.1:709-2784 GCA_001751155.1 Desulfuromonadales bacterium C00003068
AGCAGCGAATGCACGTCCTGCACCGTCAGCATCTGATTGTGTGCCGCCAGCGAAGACCGAGAAATCAAGTCCGGAGTTGTCGTCCATCACTGCTTTCAGATCATCAGGCAGGCTGTTATATTTATCCCAGTTCATGACCAGCACAAAAGTAACAGTATAGAACATTGGTCCGGTGAACTCGGTGTGGTTATCAACCAGTTCCGATGATTTCAGCGCGATGGTAACTTCCCACGGAATTGTTGTTCCATCGATCACACCTTTAGACAATGCTTCTGGTACGGAAGGAACAGGCATACCAACCGGGGTAGCGCCCAATTGTTCCAACAGAGCGTTAACCTGACGTGATGCGCCACGGACTTTCATGCCGTTGAAATCCGCTGGTGTATTAACCGGCTTGTTGGCGTGAATTACACCAGGGCCGTGAACCCAGTTTCCTAGAACCTTCACGTCTTTGAATTCGGTTTCGGCTATATTCTCTTCCATCATATACCAGAGAGCGGCAGATGCAGCACGAGCATCAGTCACGATGAATGGTAGCTCGAATGCTTCGGTTGAAGGGAAGCGGCCAGGTGTATAGCCAACAACGTTCCACGTAATGTCGATAACGCCGTCGATCACCTGATCAATCAACTCCGGTGGTTTACCACCAAGCTGCATCGAGGCAAATCGTTTGATTTCAATTCGCCCGCCAGATTCTTCTTCAATTTTATCAGCCCAAACATCTATGATTTTCGATGGAATTGTAGCTTGCGCTGGTAGAAAGCTTTGTAAGTTGAACGAGTATTCAGCCGCGTAGGCCATACTGGATGTGCTGAGTGCTATAATCGCACCTCCGACATATCCCATGATTGTTTTACGCATAGTCATTTATCCTCCCTAGAACTCAAGTTATTGTACCGTGCCTTTTTTTGTTTTGTAATGGACGCCATAACATCCAAAATACTTCCCCTAACCCATATTGCCGACACTGATCCCAACCTTTTCCATTTTGGTCTAGGTCATTGATGATACGCAAAAATGGTTAATTATGCATAACAGTACTTTAATACCAAGTAAAGAAAAATGGAAATCCAAGGTCATCCAGTCACAACCCTGTAATAGGTAATGTCACTTCAAACTGGCATTGTCAGATTAAACTTACTTGAGCTGGGTAATGCTGTCGCTTAGCCTCGACAAATGACAAAACCTAGCCCTTTCCGTTATTTTAAAACTTCGCCAGAGATCATTCGCCTCGCTGTGATGTTGTATGTTCGCTTCCCACTTTCGCTTCGGAATGTGGAAGATTTGCTCCATGAACGTGGGATTGATGTCAGCCATGAAACTATACGGTTCTGGTGGAATAGATTTGGCCCGATGTTTACAGCTGATATCCGTAGGAAACGGATAGACCGGATGCGTGCCTATTCAAATTGGCGGTGGCATTTGGACGAAGTATTCGTGAAAATAAATGGCGAGACACACTATCTTTGGCGGGCAATGGATCGCGAAGGAGAAGTGCTGGAAACCTATGTTACAAAG
Source organism: Desulfuromonadales bacterium C00003068 (assembly GCA_001751155.1). Lineage (GTDB taxonomy): Bacteria > Desulfobacterota > Desulfuromonadia > Desulfuromonadales > Desulfuromonadaceae > Desulfuromonas. Next base: position 2,228 of record MAXR01000343.1, read on the forward strand.
CGACGGGATCGCAAGGCAGCATTGAAATTCCTCAGAAAATCAATGAAGCGCTACGGCTCGCCTAAGGTGATTGTGACCGATAGGCTCCGCTCATATGGTGCGGCAATGAAAATTATCGGCAATGCTGATAAACAAGAGGTAGGCCGTTGGAAAAATAACCGAGCNNTTGCCGTTTCGACGACGAGAGAGAGCGATGTTGCGATTCCGTCTGCTTGCGATCCCCCGCCCAGTGGCCTTTGCCGGTTTTCTTCACAGCATACCAGCAGGGCTCGTGCTGCCAGTGGTAATCCCCGCGGCTCAGCACCAGCCGGTCCTTGGCCCAGATAATTTGTGAACGGACCTTGAAGCCCACCGCCTCGAGGCTTTCGGCAACCGTGGCTGCATGCAAAGCCCCGTGCCAGACATAGGCAACATCGCCGGGGAACAGGGACCATGCCTCGCGCCCGTCGGCACGGTCATCGTTCAGAACTTTTCCGATACGTTTGGTGGCCGAAGCGCCTGTCTTGTTGCGCCAGCCCGGATCGTATTCAACGCCGTAGGGCGGGTCGGTTACCATC
>MAXR01000344.1 GCA_001751155.1 Desulfuromonadales bacterium C00003068
GTAAATGCGGCTAATGCTGGGCAAGAATATAATATTTCTTATGGTCGTGGGTTTAGAGTTACTTTTGAAGTAGATCTTGAATATTTGAAAACCGTTCGTGGGTTTAGCTTCGAGGGTCAAATTGGTAATCCTAGGTTAAGGGGCAGGTCTATTTCCGAAATTTCTGGAAGAAGCTATATTTCAGAAACCACTCAAGGCCGACAAGTAGTAGCACGAGCACTCACAATACATCGAAACCGCATTGCCGAGTCGCGCAGAGTTGGTGATTTCGTCGAAAAAATGGATGCTTTTTTCCGGGGTGCAACATTAGACGTAACCGCACCGGGTGGTAGCAGCGGAAATCGAAACCAAGTTTATGAAATTCAATGTCCAAATCACGTACCTGATCCATACGGTACTAATGGCACAGATCATAGTATTGAATGCACGGCATATCTCAACAACCAACGAGTGCCGATGAAGTTATATGTAACTTACGGGCGCAACTCTAATAACGCACATATTGAATATCGCGTGTGGTATGAAGAAGGAAATAAATGGGTGTTTCCAAGAGATGACCCATGGGCAGTAATGAATTTTATGACTTCACAAACATTCAGCTGGGACGGAGTCAGATTTGTTGGCAAGGATGGTCCCTATGGGCCTGCATGGATTGAAGGGCGAGAGTATGCTGCTGAACTGTCTGACGCGTATAGCAAGGTATTTGGGGCAACCCGAGACGATAGCGCTGCCGCTACGATACTATCAAGAATCCTAAGAGTTGCGCCGGATGACGTGCGTGCCTTAACTTTGTTAGCAGTAATAAAAACGCGCACAGGTGAATACCAAGATGCCATTGGGTTGTATAAACGTGCACTCAGACTGAGGCCCAGTGACACTTTGATATTGGGGAACTTGGGGTGGGCTTATAATTTGACAGGTGATTTTGAAAACTCAATTCGCGTGCTCAGTTCAGCCATACGCATAAGCCCAAATTGGGCTTATGCATATGAGACGCGAGCACGCGCTCACGCGGGCCTTGGTCAGAATAGCCAAGCAATATCTGATTACGAACGAGTGATTGAGTTGAAACCGGATGAATCAAGATCGTATAATATTCTTGCTTGGGCGCTAGTCAGTTTTTCAAACCCATCACGCCAAAACCTTGAAAGAGCTGTTGGTTTGGCAGATCAAGCAATTGCCCTAAACCGCAACCGCCATAGTGCATACGACACCAAAGCAGCGGCTCTTGTTCTTTTGCATCGAACAAACGATGCAATGAGTACTTATTTGGAAGCGTTGAGGTTGGGTACAGCCAGCTATACTGACTGGGTAGACGTCGAATTAGAACGCCTTGGCTGTCGTGGTGGCAATGTAGAGCAGTCGTTACGAATATGTGTTGAGCGCGGCAAACCGCTGGGTGTTAATTGAAGCATAGCTTTGTCCCCGTTTCACAGACATCTCCTTGGGGTCTGCTCCGGCTTAGCGCATGCGGGAAAATAACAAAAGGAGCTTGGGCATATGTATAGCACCGGGGGATATTTGATCAGCAATTTGGCCAAAGTGTTCTCGGTCTCAAGGCCAACTGTTTAACGAACTTTGGAGCGCCTGAGGCCTAAACTGGTTCTTAGCACACGATTCTGCCCCCAGCCGGACTCAACCCCTACAAAGGAGATGCGGCTCCCTCTATTTTCAACCACTCATATGCCTTCTGAACCTCAATAAACGCTGCTGCTGTTCCACCACCATCAGGGTGCCCTGTCGTCTCCAGCGCGGCATTCCAGATTGTGAGCCAGCCCATTTTGTTGGTCCGAATGAGGGCCGGAAGCGGACTCTGTCAATTTGGGTGATAAGAGGACATTCACCGCGGGTGCGAAAGCTTTATTCCCAATCGCGCGCGCAAATCAGACTGTGACGCCTGTGCCTTAAGAGAACGCTGCACACCAAAAGAACCGCAGCGCAAAGTGACACGATCAATTTATGAAACTTCGCGTGATATCGCGCGCATCCTGTCGCAAACCCAGCAATATGCAATCTCGCGCAAGCTGCGCAAAAAGGTCGAGATGTCATTCGCCCATTTCAAACGCATTCTTTTGAAGCTGTTTCTGCCCAGTTGGAACTGGCGCAAAATGCGCTCGGATTTACGCAGATCATCGCACCGGAAACTGGAACCGTTACGCAAAAATTCACGGAAGAAGGGCAAATAACGCNNAACGCAGGTCGCGCAACCTGTTTTCACGTTTGCACGGAAGCCGTTCCGATCCAAAAACTTCTGTCCATTCATCAAAGGGCAGGTTTGAGGTGATGATGATCGAGCCACGTTAATAGCACCGTGAGATCACTTCAAACAGAAGTTCAGCGCCCGATTTGCTAAGGGGCAAAAAGCCCAACTCGTCGATGATCAAGAGGTTCTGGCTTGTCAGTTGCTTTTGCAGTCGCTGTAATCGACGTTCGTCCTGAGCTTCAATCAGATCATGAACCAATGCGGCCGCCGTTATGGAGCGCACTTTCAGCCCTCTTTGGCAAGTGGCCAGACCAAGCCCTAAAGCGATATGGGTTTGCCGGTGCCTGAGGGCCCAAGGGCTATAATATTCTCACGCCGGTCAACGTAATCACATCGCGCTAGCTCCATGGTCAGTGGCTTGTTCAAGCCGGGCATGATTTTGAAGTCAAAGCTATCCAGGCTTTTGGTACTAGGGAACTTCGCGGCTTTGATACGCCGCTCAATCATGCGTCTTTCGCGATCAATCAGTTTCATCTCGCATACCTATGGTGGCTGTCCTCAAGGAAGGGTTAAGCCGAATGCAACAAATTGGCGGTGCTCAAGTCGGTGACCGTACCATGGTGGATGCTCTCAAACCTGCTCTGGACGCTCTTGAAGATGGTCCCAAATCGGCGGCAGTTGCTGCGCGCAAAGGCGCGATCCATACGTCTACAATTGTCAAAGCCAAAGCCAAAGCCAAAGCCGGTCGCGCGGCTTATATCAGCGCCGAACAGCTAGAGGGCTATATCGACCTCGGAGCCGAAGCTGTGGCACGTTTATTTGAGCAACTAAGCGCATAATCAAGCTCATGCGAGGCGTGTAGCCCGTCGTGGTTGTATAAACACTAGCAGTCACAATTGGCTGCTCCTACATGACGTCAATAGGTTAGATAAAGTATAGATCCACAAACTGTCCTAAACAGTGTGCTTGTTCGCAGCACCGATATTGTGTAATGCGGCTTTGAAACAAGTAAAAATGATGGAATCTTATGCTTTCTTATGATGAAATTATTGTCTCTAATGGGATTAAAATTCCGTTTATCCCACAAATAATTACACCAAAAATAGAAAGACCGATGCGTAACAACCGGTATGAGGGTGGCGAATGCAAAGCCCTTCGTGAGCTTTTAATCCCGGACGACCGCGTTTTGGAGTTTGGTGCCGGCGTTGGCCTTTTATCCAGCATAGCCGGGCAAACGAACGGTATTGAATCTGTCACAGCTATAGAGGCAAATCCAGCGCTCAGGGAAGTAATTCTTGAAACGCATAAGCTAAACGAAATTAAAAACGTAGACTTGCGAATGGGCGTCGTGTCCTCGGAAAACAGTGATGACGTAAATTTTTACGTGCGTAAAGATTTTTGGGCGTCATCAATGGAGCCGGATTCCAGGCCGTACATCCGCGTGGAAAAACTGCCAAATTTAGTTATCTCAAACCTCCTCGAAGAATTGTCGCCCACTGTAATCGTCTGTGACATAGAAGGTGCCGAGCTTGGTTTATTCGATAACGCTGATTTGTCGTCCGTCAGATGCCTAATACTAGAGTTCCATCCCAAAATTTACGGTGAGGATGGAGCGCAGTCCATAATTTCAGCATTAGAGGGAAAAGGCTTACAGTTAGTCCCCACCAAAAAAGCTTCGACGATCCACAGCTTTGTAAGACAAACTAAGTCTACCGTTCAAAATGCAGTAAATATCAATTCTCGAAGTTCTTCCAAGCGCGCGCATTCACCTGAACACCCGAAAGTATTAGTCACAACCTGCATGAAAGACGAAGGCCCATTTATACTTGAATGGGTGGCTTGGCATAAAGCCGTTGGCGTAACTGATATTGTGGTTTTCAGCAATGACTGCTCAGATGGCACCGAGGAAATCCTAGATCGCCTCGACGAATTAGGAGAGATAACACATTTACCGAATCCTGCTCTGGCCTCGGGATCAACTCTATTTCAACCGCGAGCATTAGCTTACACTATGCTACTGTCAAACTTTAGAAACGCTGATTATTATATTTCANNATTAATGTTCGATCAGGCGATGGTCACTTAACTGACCTGTTCAAGGCGGTTCCCGACTTTGACGTGCTATCGATGTCAGAAATAAATCACGGTTCAAATATGCACGAACACTATAAGCGTGGCTGGGTTACGGAAATCTTCCCGAAACACCAATCGGATAAGCCAGGCCAGCGTAAATCACGGCGAGGCGTCAAAAGTATCGTGCGATTGGGGAGCAAGGTTGAAAATATCAGAAACCACAGACCCGATATCTTCATCGACAAAGGGCCCGTTACTTGGCTTGACGGATCAGGTAGGCCTCTAGACTCACTTTTATACGATGCCGCAGCCAATGGAATTGATTGTAGGGGCACATATGATCTGGTGGCGCTGAATCACTATCCGTTACGGTCTCTGGGATCCTACTTGGTGAAAATGTTCAGAGGGGATGTTGTCGTAAATGATAAGCAGGTCTCGCAACGTTATTGGCGGACGCGGAACAAACATGACACCTTCACTGTCACATTCCAGGAAAACCAAATTGCGAAAGCTCTATCATATTATGAAAAATTAATATCGGACGCGAAACTTTTGGCACTGCACAAAAAAAGTTGCGTGAATCATGAAGATAGAATTAAAAAGCTATTGAAAATACCAGATTTTATTACCCGCAAAGAATGGATATTTGCCGAGGCTTGGAAGTAGTAAAACCTCCACTTGCGTTATGGTATCCAATAGAAACTAGCGTTATCACAGGCAATTCGAAGGAAAATCCCGTGTCTCGGGTCGTATTATATATGCAGAAATCCTGTTAGTGTACCTGCTACGACTGTGGTTGAACTACCACTTTATCCGGAATCGGGGCGTCAATCGGAGAAATCGAATGCTTGGCGAGTAGTTTACCAATCAAGCTCCATCGCTTCGGGATACCATTTTCTTTTTCGACTATGCGGCGCCGCATCCGGCGTCCGTATAAGTGGATCGAGTACGTATTGTCTGTAACATACGGGCTTATATCGAAGCCTCTTTTTAACATATAGTTGCGGTTCTTAAATGTGAACGGATACAACCCTTCCTGAGGAAACGCGTATTTGTCTTCGCCGGTTTTTTGCAAAAAATGCGTCACAGCATGTGGGCCCCAGACGCCCCACGTCATTTCGCCAGCGTGAACAGGTTCGCCGTTATCTTTCAGAACGCCTAGCCGTGCTTTTTCTTCCTCGGAGAACCATGGTGGAATAGCAAATTCATCTTTAGTAAATTCAAGCAGTTCCCCCAACGCATCGCTATCCGAGGGCAAGCCCAACACCCCACCATTTATGTGTTTATGCGATTCCCACCCAAAAAAGTGCCCGGTTTGGGTTTCAAAAGCCTTCACACAATACGCGTCTGTATCAGCCCAGATCATGCGGTCTTCTTTTTCTAGCAAGCGATATCTGAATAAGTCTGAGTGCAACGCCGGACTCCCTGTCCGCTCATGCACCAAAAACCCGTCTTGTGACAGTATTTGGTTCGCATCACGTATTTCGATACCCTCGGGTACGCCGGTTACCTGACCGTAGGTATATAACACTACATGATGCCCCGCATCGATAAACGAAACTAGGCACAATTGTTCAAGGAAACTTAGCGGGCCCTGCACCCAAAGGGCACCTATTTGATATTCTGGCGTCATTAAATTACCTTCATGATTTACTATTAAGCTGAAATTTATAGTAGGAAACGTTAGAAAGACAGTGCCTAAATCACATTAACCACGGCCACGCCATTTTAATTACGCCGAGGGTGATTATTACCTACATTTAGTTGTAGACTTACTTGCCCAAGGCCGTGATTTTCCCCTGAATCGGAAAAAGGATCATCGCGTGCTTTCAATCAAGTTGGGTGAATTCAACGCTGTTAGAATCAATTGCTCCTGCAAGTAAGTACGTAAAGACATGGCACACAACTTCAGAGGCTTATCATGAACCTTAGCATAAACGGAATAGCCCACGAATTCGAAGCCGCTGCAGATATGCCTCTGCTCTGGGTCCTCCGTGATATTCTTGATATCAAAGGCCCGAAGTTCGGCTGTGGGGTCTCAGCTTGCGGAGCCTGTACTGTGTTAATCGACGGAGAACCGGTCCGGTCCTGCACCTATAACGTCGGCGATGTCGTGGGTGAAGTTACTACGATCGAAGGTCTTCCAACAAACGGTAATCTGCATGCAGTTCAACAGGCGTGGTTAAAACACCAAGTGCCGCAATGCGGGTATTGCCAATCCGGCCAGATCATGGCCGCCGTTGCGCTGCTGAACGCCGTGCCAAATCCGACGGATACTGATATCAACGACGCTATGACCAACCTTTGTCGCTGCGGGACCTATCCCAAAATCAAGGCCGCGATCAAAGACGCCGCCGCGATGCTGGAGGCAAACAGATGAGCCGCCTTGGAATAATCACCCGCCGCTCTTTCATGGGCCTCGGGGTTTCAGCCACCGGTGGGCTGGCCGTTGGATACTACTTTTACACCAAACCTTTTCCGAACCCGCTGGCGGCTGAAGGCGACGCTGTTTTTAACCCCTATGTGAAAATCGCAGCAGATAATACCATCACCATTATCGCACCACGTGCCGAAATGGGGCAGGGGGTTCACACGACCCTCGCAGCGCTTGTGGCAGAGGAGTTGGACGTATCGCTAGACCAAGTCAAAGTTGAGCACGGCCTTCCGGGCAAAGCTTATTATAACGAAGCTATGATGGTCGAAGGCGGTTCGTTCCCGTTCTTCGACGAAGGGTTTATGGCCGAAGCGACACGCGGATCGATGAAGGTTGTTTCCAAATTTCTGGCATTGCAGATGACCGGCGGGTCGTCTGCCACCATCGATGCTTTCGTAAAAATGCGCGAGGCTGGCTGTGCTGCACGGCTGGTTTTGGTGGCGGCTGCGGCGGAACACTGGGGCGTTGGCGCTGAAACGCTGCACACGTCTGGTGGCATTATCACGAATCCTGCCAGCGATGAAACCTTGCCGTATGGCGAAATTTCGGGAGCGGCGGCACAGCTTGAAACGCCCTCTAAACTAACCCTTCGCCCACGTTCGGAATGGAAAATTTTAGGCAAATCGCAACCCCGTGTCGAAGGCTTGGACAAGGTGACAGGTGGCCGGATTTTCGCCATTGATGTGCAAGTGCCGGATATGCTTTACGGCACCGTCAAAATGTCCCCGCGTTTCGGAGTGCGGGCTGTCTCTGTTGACAAATCTACGGCCCTACAGGTGAACGGCGTATTGGACGTGGTCGACATCGAAACTACTACCGGATCAGGCTTCGGGATTGTCGCCGAAAACACTTGGGCCGCATTTCAAGGGGCCGAAGCGCTGGATGTGGAATGGGGGATGCCGGACTATCCGGTGGATACCGACGGTATGAAGTCCTTGCTCGATACGGCCATGGCGACAAAGCCCGATTTCACCCTGGGAAAAGTCGGAAATGTCGAAAACGAATTTGACAACACAGCCTCCGGAAATTTCTTCGAGGCGGTTTACGATGTACCCTATCTCGCCCACACGACGATGGAGCCGATGAACGCCACAGCGCACTTTAAGGACGGCAAACTGGAAATGTGGATCGGCTCGCAAGGCCCTGGCCTTGCCCAAAGTACCTGCGCCGCTTTGTTGGACATCGAGCTAGAGGATGTAACCGTTAATACCACACGCATGGGCGGTGGTTTCGGGCGTCGTGCAGAAGTGGACGTTCCGCTTTACGCCGCCGCGATGGCGGCGAAAACTGATGGTCGCCCGATCAAGGTCACATGGTCGCGCGAGGAAGATACGCGTCACGACACCTACCGCCCAATGGCAAAAGGTCGGTTTAGGGCAAGCCTGACGGATGATGGAGACATAACGGGGCTGGACGTTGATATCGCCTCGACCTCAATCTTGACCAGCCTTCTGGGGCGAACTTTCCCGTCGCTGCCCGCAGGTGGAACCGAAAAAATCGTGCTGGAAGGCGCGTTTGATCAGCCGTTAACCATTCCGAACCGTCGGTATCAGGCACATATTGCTGATCTGCCAATCCCTATAGGTTTCTGGCGTTCGGTCGGGAATTCGTTCAACGGCTTTTTTCAGGAAAGTTTCATCGACGAGGTTGCACATAATTCCGGTAAAGACCCGTTGGCATTCCGCCTATCAATGATGAACGACGAAGAACACCGCCCCGCCCGCGAAGCTTTGAAGAAAGTCGCAGAAATGGCTGATTGGGGCGGCTCGCTGCCAGCGGGCAAAGGGCGGGGAATTGCTCATACACTGTCGTTTGGGACATGGGTAGCACAGGTCGTGCAAGTCGATGTCACCGATGACGTGGTGAAAATCGAAAAAGTCTGGTGTGTGGCTGATCTGGGTCTTGTGCTTGATCCCGACAACGTCAAAGCGCAGATGATGTCGGGTATTGTCTACGGGNNGAGCAGTATAACTTCTACGACTTTGATGCCATGCGCATGCATCAATGCCCCGAAATCACGGTTGAACTTCTCGAAAACTCCCGTCGTATGGGTGGCGCAGGTGAACCCGGAACGCCCCCGTCAACACCTGCGTTGGCAAACGCGATATACGCCGCCACAGGCAAACGTATCCGCAGCATGCCGCTTAGCCATTCGATAGATTTCGCCTAGCACCCAGCCCAGCGCGCGTCGTTGGGCTTCCATGCGAACCGCCCCATGTCGGTGAACATCGCCAATACACGTCGTGTGCTGCCATCGTCATTCTTCAACGCGGCGAAATTCACGGAACTCCAAACCTCACGGCCATCTTGGGCGGTATAGTTACGTTCTGTGTGGCACATATCCCCCGCCGCAATCCGCGCCCATTCGCGCTTATCGGCCAAAATATGTTTTGATCCCATACTGCACAGCGCAAAATAATCCTGCTTCAGGATATCACCTTCGCCATAGGCAAATAGCCGTAGCGCATTGGCGTTCGCGTCGACGATCACACCGGCACCGTCGAACCAGACCAGCGATTGCGATGCATCCAGCGCATCCATCAACCCGCGCCGCTCGATTCCGTTGTGTTGTGCCGGAAAATCTCTGCTAGCTATACCCATCTGTTCAATCCTCCTTGGTGATTCGAACAGAATGACAGCAATTCCCTAATAAAAGGTTAGAAGTCGCTCGCGATGCCCTTTTTCTCCCAATCTCCGTAGCGAACCGGCTCCGGCCCATCACGACCACCCAGTTCTTGGGGTAAATCG
>MAXR01000345.1:0-236 GCA_001751155.1 Desulfuromonadales bacterium C00003068
CTGTTGGTGACTGTTATTGTCGGTCGCGTTGCGGCGCGATTGCTGGTAAGCCCGTTGGTGAAGCTTCAACGAGACTTTAAGTCGGTGGAGCGTGGGATTGAAATTGAAGAACCACCGCACGCTCGTGCTGGTGATGAGATTGGTCAGTTGTCATCATCCTTTTGGTCTTTGACCCAACAATTGAAGCAAACAACGGTATCGAAGCGCTATGTCGAAAATATAATTCGTAGTATGGC
>MAXR01000345.1:320-2225 GCA_001751155.1 Desulfuromonadales bacterium C00003068
CGAAACTCGAAGAATGTTTCAATGAGATGACACAGGTGCATGAGTTGAAAGATGTTGAGGTTTTTGGCATTCATTGCTCTGGGGCAACGTTCCCTGCCCATTTTTCTGGTTCTGCTATGTACGATGATTCTGGCAATTTAGAAGGGATCATTTGCGTTTTTAACGATATTACCGCAATGAAGGAAACCGAAAATAAACTGAAGATACTTGCCCATCATGATCCGTTGACGGGATTACCGAACCGCAATCTGTTTTTTGATCGCGTTGAGCAAGCGTTGCATGATGGCCTTAGGCATGGCCGTACCTTTGCCTTACTTTATCTCGATTTGGATAATTTTAAACCGTTGAACGATACCTTGGGGCACGAGGTTGGCGATAAAGCACTGTGTGAAATTAGTTCGCGGTTGAAAAACTCCCTACGCGCTGATGATACTGTGGCTCGTGTCGGTGGTGATGAGTTTATCATCATCCTCAATGCTTTGAACTGTGCTGATGATGCGCGGACATTAGCGCAAAATGTCATTGAGGTTATTACGCAGCCGTTTGTCTTTGGTCATCTATCCCATGTGCTTGGGGTGAGTGTTGGTATTAGTTTGTTCCCAAATGATGGAACCAGTGCCGATACCTTGATTGCCACAGCTGATCGAGCTATGTACCAAGCGAAGGAAAATGGTGGTAATGCCTTTTACCCACAAGCGGATTAAGTTGAACGGAATAGGATACAAAAAAGCCTGCGGTATTTACCGCAGGCTTTTTTATTTATAACAAAGCTATATTCGAGCTCTAGTGCTTTTTATTCAACAGTAACCTGAGCATCTTGAATGATCACATCGTACTTGTAGCCGTAACCAAAGTCTTGGTTGAGGTCAAGAATCCCTTTAACTAGAACGGTATCGCCGAGGGCGGCTTGACCGCTAGTGGTGATGGTCAGATCGTTGGTTCCTGCTGCGCCGCTGCCATCCTGAAGGTGGATCCAGTTTGTTTTCATGATGTTTGGACTAAACTTAACTACTTTCGCGCGAATGGTAACTTCTTGGGTGGCAAGTTGCGCTTGTTGAGCAAAAATTTCAGCAACAGTGTAACCGTTTTCGGCTTTTGTTAGCCCGCTGAAATCGACTTCAACAGTCGCTGCTGCGGGTTTTTGATGGCCTGCTGCTCCATCGGCCATTGACCCCATGGCGCCCATCGATCCCATTGACCCGTGTTCTTCACTAAGAGCCATGTCGCCACCCGGTACAAGGATGCTGCTAACAAAATAGAGCACATCAAAATCGCGATTAAGAGTGTTGCTGTGGTAGTTTGGCATCGCCATCCCTTCAGGGATGATGACTGAATCGCCAACGGCAACCTTGAATTCAGGAGCCGCAGCCCAGATCACTTTGTCGTCACTTTGAACTTTTACATAGGTGTAACCAGCGGTGTCCATCGTTTCTACAACGGTTCCGGTCATTTGTTGTGTCATACCAGGAGCTGTTTGAGCTGGCTCAGTTTGAGCTTGCCCTGTTTGTCCTATTGTTGTTTCCGGTGCGGGAGCTTGATCTACAGGCGTGCTCTCTTTACATGCGGTTAAGCCAGTCGCTAGTAGGGCGATAAGAATGAGATGGGTGTATTTCACTGATGGTCCTCCAAGATAAAGTTATTGAATGTATGTTCGTTTCATTGTTTTAGCTGCGAAGTTATACATCATAGAAAGTTGAGCGATTTTGTCAACATTAAAAGGATGGTGTCACTCGAATCCAACGCTAGTTTGTAACATACTGTTCATTATTGGCGCAATGTGGCAATGACCCTTTGTGGGCTGCGTAAAAGGTCAAGAGCAGCAAGGCAACTGGTGACAGCGACATCCGCCGCTATTAGACTGGGGATGGCGATCCCCTCCTGTTGGATTACGCCAATGCCGAGTGC
>MAXR01000346.1 GCA_001751155.1 Desulfuromonadales bacterium C00003068
CTGCAATTTCACCTGTAGCACCGGTACTTTCAGCACTACTTGAATAGATCGCATCAGAAAGATCACCCTGCTGGGATGAAATCACCGCGGTTTCGCTCACTTGCTTACCAACGGAAGCGGAACGAACTGCAATTTGAACCCCTTGCTGACGAACTAGGCCAATAATATCCCGTAATTTGTCCATGAAATGATTGTAACTTTTAGCTAAGTCACGAATCTCGTCATGGGTTTCCAATGGGACATCAATAGAAAGATCACCTTCACCGCTACCGATCGATTCAAAAATAGCCGTAATTTTCTGAATCGGTCGAACAATCATGTAGCGTAAGAAAATGATCTGAACAATGCAGATGAAAACACTGACACCGACAACAGCAATCAACCACTGGTGCGCCATCTGATGAATCGCAACAATAGCAGAGGTTATCTCAGCCACCGATTGCGTGTTGCGCACCACCTCAGCAACAGCACTTTGCTCCCAACGCATAACGCCGTATGACGCCAGTACGGCGAACAAAAGAAACAACATATTGCCGGTGATTTTTTTAGTCAGTGAATTAAAAAACTGTTTCTCTAAGCCTTGATAGGCCTCTTTAAACATCCCCATCTGTCCCCCTTAAACAATATCATTACAATGATTGAGCACCAAACTAGCCTCATCATATTCAACAACGACGAATAAATCAAACACTGTTTTCTAACGGTACAATTATTGATTATTAAAGGAGAAATCGTTGATTTTATGCGAGGATTGGTTGGGGCGAGAGCAAGAAGATAAAAAAACCGCTGATCAAAGATCAGCGGTTAGAGAGATCGAACATTCGGGTAGAAATTGTTTTAGATCATCAGGTAGCGGACTTTCAATTTCCAACACCACTCCGCTAAACGGATCGACAAATGCCAACCGGCAGCAATGCAAAAACATCCGCGGTAACGCAGCAGGACACGGACCACCATAACGACGATCACCAAACAAAGGATGACCAAGATCAGCAAGTTGGCGACGGATCTGGTGCTGACGTCCGCTATGCAAGGTGAGTTCAATAAAAGAAACATCATCGGTACGTTGCAGGGCACGAAATGCGGTATGGGCTTCCTTCTCTTTGCCCTTTGAGGTCACCTTGGAGCACAACATGCCACTACCGGGCAACCGCCCCTTGGCCAACGCGACATAACATTTTTCAACATCATGCTGCATGAACATTTTACCGAGTTCGCTACACGCTTTTTTCCCTTTACCGAACAGTACGGGGCCAGAGGTATCGAGATCTAAGCGGTGGATCGGCGCACAATTAAAGTCCACACCGCGGCGACGATACAGCTGCTCAATTTGGGTGGTAAGGTTCGTCTTTTCATGGCCAACACTTGAATGAATGGCCAGACCTGGTGCCTTGTTTACGATGAGTATTTCGCGGCTTTCGTAAAGGATTGAAACCGGGCTATCTGTTTCAGGGGCTTTACAACCGTTGAGTAACTCTCGCATGCGACCACTATCAGGAAGCTGAATCTCTAAACCTTCAGATAACGTGCTTTCCTCAGTTAAAGGGCCAGAATCGGTAACAATCTTCCCTTTTTTGAGTAATTGACGCAGATAACTACGCGATGCTGCAGAGATATGCCGCTGTAAATAATCGAGCGGGGACAATTTGATTTCGTTGAGTTCTACAATTAATTTAGACATGAAAGGAGGATAGTCTTTTATCTCTCTCAGAGCAAGAGGGAACCGCCATTACTTGATGGTCTCGCAAAAACAAATAAGATGGCTAAGCAAAAATTTCGTCCCCCAAGGCGTAGTGGTTGTTCAAGGGTGAAGGCATACNNTATGTCGAAGTCTTGAACAAACGCTGCAACGCAGGTGGGCGGACTTTTTGCGACGCCATCATTACTTGTCTAATCACGTTATCAATGCCATTGCGCCCAGCGCCAGCCACGGACAGAATTGATAAGATAGATCTGCTCTGCAGCACGAAGTTGATCCACCGTGATCACTTGCTCAACAAGCACTCCTTGCTCCAGCAACGCTTGACGGAAGGTACCGGCCAGCAACCCGCAATGAAGCGGCGGTGTCAACCACTGGCCATCATGGTAGATAACAATATTAGCAACGGTGGTCTCGGTGATTTCGTCGCGCTGATTAAACATCACCACATCATCAACATCCGCACCATACTCACCCTGTGCCGCTTCAATCAAGTGTTCAAAGTACTGACGATCATCGGTTTTATGGCTAAAGAATTCGTCATCACTCGCTAGCGGCTTCCCGGCTAAAACCAGCTGAACCGCGCGCAGTTGACCACGGTAGGGC
>MAXR01000347.1 GCA_001751155.1 Desulfuromonadales bacterium C00003068
TACTCGAACAAACCATTACCCTGCAATCACGTCATGCTCAATCAATTGGTAGCCTCCTTGACAATAAGCCCCAACGGCAACTTGCTGGCCTAATATCAGGCTATACCGACGCCAACCACCTAGAGGGCTGGTGTCTCAGAGATTCAAGCAATCAACCGATAGCAGGAGACACCCAACTTTTCCCGGCAAAAACGGCATTTAAAATTCAACAATCGTTATTGTTTCAACCTTTGGTTGCCACACTACATTATCCTTCGAGCATAAAGGGATTCTTCAATTCAGGCGATGAACAGCGCTATCTCGATCTGAGTATTGCGATCCGTCAACCATCTAAACGGCCACTGACGCTGCAAATGCGTCACTCACTTAATGGTATTTATCAGCAAATACGTGAGTTACAAACACTAGCTCTTGTGTGCTGTCTCGGTTACGGCCTTGTTCTCGTCATCACAGCGGTCTATCTTCTTAACCGTTCCGTTATTTTACCGATCATGCAGCTAACACAAACGACGCAGCAAATTAGTCAAGGCGACCTTAAGCAGCGAGTTACCCTATTGGGGCCACAAGAGATCACCACACTGGGTCAATCGTTTAATCACATGGCGCAAAACCTCCAAAACAGCATCGCTGAACAAGCTAGCCAATTTGAAACGCTGCAACACACCTACGAAGAACTGCAACGGACACAACAACACCTCGTGCAATCGGATCGCATGGCCTCAGTGGGTAACTTAACCTCTGGAATAGCCCACGAATTGGGCAATCCCCTCAGTGCTGTCATCGGTTACTTAGAACTACTCAAAAGACAACAATCCGACACCATGCAACGTGACCTTACCCAGCGCGCGCTAGTTGAAAGTGGCCGCATGGATCAATTGCTCAAGGATATGCTCGACTTTGCCGCGCCAAGCCCCCTACAGACCGAGGCAAACTGTCACCCTAATCAAGTTGTCACGCAAACGTGTGAGATGCTCACGCTGCAAGGAGTGCTCAAAAATCACCTGTTGGATAATTTGGTATCGAATGATTTGCCACTCGTTTCAATTGACTCGCATAAGCTGCAACAAGTGTTAGTCAATCTCATCCTCAATGCTCGTGATGCCACGCAGGGTGACTACATGGATGCGGCAGATAAAAAGGGGCTAATCACTGTTCGAGGGTGCCAAGGTGATGAAATGGTATCGATAAGCATTGAGGATAATGGCCATGGGATGGATGAAAAACATCAACTCGCCATTTTTGATCCATTTTTTACCACAAAAGATCAAGGGAAAGGTCGCGGACTCGGCCTATATGTATGCTATCAACTGATTGCGGATTGCGGTGGACAGATAGAGGTACATTCAATAATAAATAAAGGNNAGTTGCTTCACCATCACCCTTCCCATCACCCCTTTCATATCAAAGGATACCACCTCATGAATTCCGTCGAGCGATTGCTGATCATTGACGATGAACCAGCCTTGCGTCACCTATTACGCACTATTTTAGAAGAGGAAGGCTATCAGGTCGATGAAGCAGAAAATGGCCAGCGCGGACTCGAACGTGTATCCACAAAAACATTTGATCTGATATTATGCGATATNNGCAAACAATCCAGCACTTACCATTATCATGATGAGTGCTTATGGCTCACTGGAAACAGCACTGCAATGCATGCAGCATGGCGCGTATGACTATATCTCTAAGCCATTTCGTCCCGATGAAGTTGTTCTTACCATCAAAAAAGCCCTGGAACGCCTTAAGCTACAAAATGAGAATAAACAACTGCGACACCAACTACATCGCAGCAGGCCGACACCAAAGACCATTGGCAACAGTCAGGTCATGCGCGAAATTTTAGAGAAAGTTGACACCCTCGCCCAAGTTAAATCTCCAGTGCTAATTTGCGGTGAAACGGGCACGGGTAAAGAGCTTATCGCCCGTGCACTACATGAAAATAGCCGGCGCAGCAATAAGCCATTTATAGCGATTAATTGCAGTGCTATTTCCGCTCACTTGATCGAAAGCGAACTGTTTGGCCACCGTAAAGGATCATTCACCGGCGCCGACAAGTCACATACCGGTTTATTTGCAGCGGCACATGGCGGTACATTATTTTTAGATGAGATTGGTGAACTACCCCTTGACGTGCAACCGAAATTATTGCGCGTATTACAAGAGGGGGAAGTGCGGCCCGTTGGTGAGACAAAACCGAATAAAATTGACGTCCGCATCGTGACCGCAACGGCTTGCACCCTCAAAGATGAGGTACAAAGTGGTTCATTCCGTGAAGACCTCTATTATCGTTTAGCCGTTGTTGAACTAAACCTGCCAGCATTACGCTCGCGGCCTGATGACATCCCTGCATTAGCAAACCACTTCGTACAGCTCATCGCCCAGCGCGAGCAGCGATCAATCCCCCAATTGACACACGAAGCCCTTAACACTCTTCAAAGTTATCGATGGCCAGGAAATATTCGCGAACTTGAGAACATGATGGAAAAAATCATGATTTTTCATCATGGCGAACAGATTGAGCTTGAACACCTGCCGCCTGAGTTAACGACACCGCAACACAACCAACGCCGCTCAATGGATGCTCTGTCGCTCAAAGTATCCATCACAGCTCTTGAGAAACACCATATTTCTGCAGCTCTGGTGCAAACGAGCGGTAATCGCGTTCAAGCTGCTAAAATTTTGGAAATCAGCTTAAGATCACTGCATTATAAGATTAAGGAGTATGGGATATAAATATAATAATTCACCATCACAACTCAACCTTCAAACGAATAACGCCGAACAGAAAAGTATCTTCCCATTCGGCCCGGTAACTCGTTATGCTATTCAAACCTAATTTTCAGTCAAAAAGTGCTCCTCATACATATCTTCAGCTTGCTGCAATTGACTGCGAACACTGGTACTTAACTGTTTATAAATGGGAGCCATGGGTGCCCCCTCACAACTACCAACCAGTTGGTCATAAAAATCGATACTATTTTTTTTCATATGGATAATGTACGCAAGCGCT
>MAXR01000348.1 GCA_001751155.1 Desulfuromonadales bacterium C00003068
GAATTATTATTCACAATAAAGGGATCGTAAAAGATACCAACAGTTCACTTGCTAAAATGTTTGGTTATACACAACAAGAAATGATCGGCAAGAATGGAGTAGAGCTATTCATTACAAATGAGTCTCGCTCAACAGTCTATGAAAACATAAATAAAAATGTTGCTAAACCCTACGAGGTGATGGCGATAAAAAAGTGTGGCACACACTTTCCTGCTGAAGTTCAATCTAGGGATATTATAACTGAAACTGACGATTTTCGAGTCACTGCAATAAGGGATATCACTGAACGTAAAAATGCTGAGTCGGCACTATCTGAAAGTGAAGCTAAATTAGCCAGTGTTTTGCGTTCAGCCCCAGTTGGCATCGGCCAGGTTGCAAACCGGGTTTTCATTTTTGTTAATGATCTGTTTGCTACAATGCTCGGATACACCAAGGATGAATTGGTTGGCGAAAAATCCCGCATTGTTTACCACAACGATGCAGAGTATGAGAAAGTTGGAAAGTCTAAATATCAGCAAATCCACAAACAAGGAACCGGCAGCGTAGAAACCATCATGCGCAAGAAAGATGGAACTTCGATCGATGTTTATTTGAGTTCAACACCGGTGAATCACGAGGATTTAAGTCAAGGGGTGACATTTTCAGCCTTAGACATCACCGAGAGAAAGCACGCGGAAAACCTCGTCCACAAAATGGCATACTATGACTCCCTTACAGGGCTTCCCAATCGTTTGTTATTCCTTGATCGTTTAGAACAAAGCATGAAAGTGTCTGAGAGGAAGGAGCAACAGATTGCCGTACTGCTCATTGACCTAGATCGTTTCAAGAATATTAACGATTCTTTGGGGCATCATGTTGGCGATGAATTGTTGATCTATGTCGCGCGACTCATCGAAAGTTGCGTCCGTGACATGGATACGGTGGCACGACTTTCGGGGGACGAATTTGCCATTATCGTAGAGGATCCAGAGCGTTGTGAGAAATTGGCTATTGTAGCTCAGCGCATACTCGATGCTTTCTTAGCTCCAATTATGCTCAGTGAGCATCAGACGTATAGTTCATGTAGTATTGGAATCACTGTTTATCCTCAGGACGCAACAGAGGGAGCAGTTCTGTTGAAAAATGCAGATATTGCTATGTATGAGGCTAAAAGGAAGGGGCGTGGTCGCTACCATTTTTATGCCAAAGAGATGGATGGCATCGCTTTACGGCGTCACGAACTTGAAAACGGCATCCATTGCGCCCTGATTAATGATGAATTTTTCCTATGCTATCAACCACAGGTAAGTCTGGAAACTGGAAAAATCACTTGTCTTGAAGCCCTGATACGTTGGCAAGATCCCATAAATGGATTGGTTTCTCCTGGGGAATTTATCCCCCTGGCAGAGGAAACCGCGCTGATCCTGATGATTGATAACTGGGTATTACATCGGGCGTGCCGACAATGCCGGACTTGGTTAGATAGTGGCTATTCAGAAATAAAAGTTGCGATAAATATTTCGGGGTTGCAGTTTAAACAACCTGATTTTGTTGATTTGATTGATAAAGTTTTATTAGAATCAGGAATTCCAGCGGACTGTTTAGAACTGGAACTGACGGAAGGTCATCTGATGGATAATATCGAAACAACCATCAACACATTAATGAAACTCAAAGACCGTGGTGTTGGCTTGGCTATTGACGATTTTGGCACGGGTTACTCTTCGCTAAGCTACCTTAAAAACTTTCCGATTGATCGTGTAAAAATTGACCAATCGTTTGTGCGCAGTTTTCCAGGTGACGACAGTGATATTGCCATTATTGGGGCGATTGTTGCTTTGGCTCAGAGCCTCGATATGAAAGTCATCGCCGAAGGAGTTGAAACACTAGAGCAACTTGAAATTCTTAAAAACAAAAATTGTTTGGAGATGCAGGGGTATTTCTTTAGTCGCCCTTGCCGCTTTGATGATCTTAAACTACTCCTTGACCAGCCAGAACCTTTTCATGAATATATTGAGTGTTCAGTCTGATGGTAATCTAAAGGGGTCAGGGCTACGGTTTACTTATGTTTACACATATTCCTTGAATTCGCGTGTACGCGCAGATCACCCCACCACGCTGTGATTCTTTCATCGCTGATAAAGACTTAAAGGCTAACCAGCATCTCAAAAATCAAAAAGCCAGATCGTCCCTTAGCCTTGCCTAGCAGACTTTTCTTTAATTTAATCTTTGTGCTTTAGAATTTCTTCAATCATGTAAATATCTAACGTTTCTTTGTTAAGTAGCTCTTCAACTAATTGATCTAGATCTTCACGGTGATCTAATAAAATAGCAAACGTTGTTTTTTCTGCTTCTTTTATTATTCTGTGAATTTCCTGATCAATTTTTGTGGCGGTTTCTTCACTAAAATCTTTTTCCTGTTGTATTTCGTAACCTAGAAAAGGATGTTCGGAGCCGACCTTAAAATGAATTGGGCCAATGGCGTCGCTCATGCCCCATTGGGTCACCATCATTTTTGCAAGGTGCGTCGCTTGTTCTAAATCATTGGATGCGCCTGAACTGGTATCATCCAACACTATTTTTTCGCCTACGCGTCCGCCGAGCATGACTGATAGTCGTGTTTCTAAGTAAGATTGCGTGTAATTGTGTCGGTCTTCAGCAGGGAGTTGTTCTGTTACGCCTAATGCTCGGCCGCGTGGAATAATGGAAACTTGTCGAAGCGGATCACTATTGGGTAAAAATAAAGCGGCGATGGCGTGGCCGCTTTCGTGAACGGCGGTTCTTTTTCTTTCTGATGGATTTAATAAATCTTTTCGCTCGCTTCCCATAATGATTTTGTCATGGGCTTGATTGAAATCATCTTTTGTTACGATGTCGGCTTTTTTTCTTGCTGCGGATAGTGCGGCTTCATTCACTAAGTTGGCGAGGTCTGCCCCAGAAAACCCAACGGTCATGCTGGCTAATTCTTTGTAATCAAAATCTAAAGCAATCGGTACTTTACGAGTATGTACTTTTAGGATTTCTATTCTTGCGTTTTGTAGTGGTAATTCTAAAGTCACTTTTCTATCGAATCTGCCCGGTCTTAATAGTGCTGGGTCTAACACATCGGGGCGATTTGTCGCGGCTAAAACCACAACGGCTTCATCAACTGAGAATCCGTCCATCTCGGCGAGAATTTGATTGAGTGTTTGTTCTCTTTCGTCATTGCCGCCGCCTAGGCCTGTGCCGCGAACACGACCAACGGAATCAATTTCATCGACAAAAATGAGAGCGGGAGCTTTAGCTCTTGCTTCTTTGAACAGATCTCGAACACGAGAGGCACCAATGCCAACAAACATTTCGATAAATTCTGAACCGCTAATACTAAAGAAAGGCACACCCGCTTCGTGAGCTGTGGCTTTAGCGAGCATGGTTTTACCTGTCCCCGGTGGGCCCATTAATAAAATACCCCGTGGCATTCTTGCGCCAAGTTTTTGAAATTCTTCAGGGGTTTTTAAATAATCAATGATTTCTTGAAGGTCTTGTTTGGCTCCCTCTACGCCTGCGACATCGTCATAACCAATTTCATTGTCTTTCGTTTCGAACAGCTTCGCCTTGGACTTTGAGATGCCCATAAAACCATCTTTTCCACCGCCACCCAATCTCTGTTGCAGCATTCGGCTTGAGTAGAGAAAAAAAGCGAGGATTAACAACCAAGGAACAATGCCTACCAAAATAGTAAGCCATGGCGGATCAGCAGAAGACTTTGCTGAAATATTGACCCCTTTTATTTCGAGGAGCGGTAGTAACTCTGTGTCTGGTGTGGAGGGTATAACAGTATGGAATATTTTTGGTTTGTCTACGCCTTCATCGCTATAGATACCGTAGATTTGATCGCCTCTGAAAGAGATGGACGACACTTGATTGGAAATGACTGCCTTTTTAAAATCTGTATATGAAATTTCTGGCGTTTTGGAACCAGAAATACTAGAAAAAATCGAATAAACAGCAAAGATCATCATCATCCACATTAACGTGTGAGGATCAAAAGGATGCGGTGTTTTCTGTGGTGTTGATTCTGAATTTTTAGTCGTGTTGTTATTATCGTCTTTGCTGTTTGTCATATCGTCTCGGTTTTGGGTTGATTAGTTCACTGTGGATTTAAATTTAAGTGTTGGTCTGGATAGACGCGGACCAAATTGAGTCACCAATTTTGCTAAACAACTACTCAATGATTCCGAACTAAATATGAGAGATAAACACGATTTGTCCATCAACGCCCAAGCATAAAACCCAATACACCCTTCAATTGCTAAACAAATTAAACGATTAACATAATCAAGACTAACCGTATCTTCCTTAACAATCAAGAACTTATCAATACCGAAAAAATGACACGATGCAGTAACTAGCTGCTATCGAGCCTTGATTGTCATGGCATATTAGCTCCATTATCTTTACAAAAGTGCAATCTGCATTAAACTTAAGTCAACCGCAGACTGGGCCCCTTAGCCTTACTCGGGGTGACTTGCTGTCCACGTGCAAGGTGGAGGATGTCGAAGGCTTTATTGCCGGATTAAACACACAGATTGCCGCCGGAATGGAATCTTCATAACGTTTAAGACCCGTTATTTTGGTAGCAGGTCTTGGAGGGATTTATGGTACTCGCAAATCAAACCTATGGTTTCTTTATCCCGACTGTTTCCCTGATGGGGGTCGGTTGTGCTAAGGAAGCCGGTGACCAGGCCAAGGCGCTTGGTGCATCCAAACTACTAATTGTCACCGATGCCGGTATGAAGGCGCTAGGCGTGGCTGACACCATCAAAGGCTATGTTGAAGATGCCGGATTACAGGCTGTCATCTTTGCTGGAGCTGAACCCAATCCAACCGATAAAAACGTCGCAGACGGTGTGACCGCCTACACGGAAAACCAGTGTGATGGCATCATCACTCTCGGCGGCGGCAGTTCCCACGACTGCGGTAAAGGGGTTGGATTGGTGATGGGCAGCGGCGGCAGTATTCGCGATTTTGAAGGGCTAAACAAGTCGACCAAGCCGATGCCGCCGTTTCTGGCCATCAATACCACGGCGGGAACCGCCTCGGAGATGACACGTTTCTGCATCATTACCAACACCGACACTCACGTCAAAATGGCCATTGTCGACTGGCGGTGCACACCGAATATCGCCATCAACGATCCCGTGCTGATGGTAGGCATGCCGCCATCGCTGACCGCGGCCACTGGCATGGACGCACTGACCCATGCG
>MAXR01000349.1 GCA_001751155.1 Desulfuromonadales bacterium C00003068
TTTAATTCCCTTTTTTAAGATTAAGAATACATACGTTGCCGCCGGGGCGGTTTTGTAAGCAGCCGTTACATGAGACACACTTGGCTCGTTGACGATCACCTGACTGCCAACGGTTCGGTAAGTTGGGTTCAGACAACAGTGGCCGTGACAGTGAGAACAGGGCAACGCGGCTTGTTTCCAGTAGTAGTTCGATCACCTCAGGCGAACGCAGACCACCGACGGTAATGATCGGTATATCGAGTTCGTCAGCTAACTGTATAGCATACTGGGCATGGTAGGCTTCTTTCTCCGAGGTATTTATTTTTGCTCGTGCGGGAATCTTATCCCCTGAAGCAAACGTACCGCCAGTGATCTCTATGGCATCGATACCCCGCTGCGCTAATTGATGGCACACATAACGACAATCGTCAAAAACCAATCCCTGTTCAAAGTAATCTTCAGCATTAATTTTGATCATTACCGGGTAGTCATCACCGACCTGTTTACGTATTTGCTCATAAACTTCAATGAGAATTCTGGCCCGATTTTCGATACTGCCACCATATTGATCGCTACGGCGGTTGTAATACGGGCTTAAAAATTGGCTAAGTAGATAACCGTGTGCGCCATGCATCTGTACGCCATCAAAGCCTGCTGCTTTGGCACGTTTGGCCGCCGCACCAAAAGCGTGAACGAGGGTGGTGATATCGTCCTGTGTCATCTCTGTTGGCACCACCGCTGTTGCTAAATCAGCCACAGCAGATGGCCCCCAGATCAATCGACCCTCTGCTGGGTAACCCGTTTGCGAACCACCATAGGCGATTTGAGCGACAATGCGGCTGTCATGTTGGTGCACCATTGTTGTCAGTTGTTGGTATTCAGCGATAAAGGTATCGTCATAGATTCCCATCATGCCCGGATTGGGTTGTTCCTCTTCAACGACAAAGGCATAGCCCGTTAAAATCATACCAACGCCGCCTTTGGCGAGCTCTTCATAGACCTTAAACAGTTTGTCGGTCATGTGACCTTTATCGTCGGCCATGTTTTCCCACGTTGCACTGCGGATGAGGCGGTTTTTTAACGCCATGCCATTTATGCTGGTTGGTTCGAAAATCTTAGCCATGATCTATACTCTCCTAGTTAGGGCCTTGATGACCGATGAGGTTACTCAACGGTTGCCTTGATAGCTCTTGTTGAGCTACTATCGACCATAGGAAATATATCGTCAATTACGTACTTTTTTTATACGTAGTACCTTCGAAGGTACGTAGGGATATGTAGAGATACTGGGAGTATTGATTATGAGCACAACACAATCGCAAGAATGTTATTTGTTTCGCGATAAAACCTACAAGTGTGGCATTGATGTGACGCTGGCTGTTATCGGTGGTAAATGGAAAACATCTATCCTGTGGCACCTAGCCATTGAAACCATGCGTTTTTCGCAGCTACAACGCCAATTCTCTGCGACAACACGTAAAATGCTTACCCAGCAACTGCGTGAGTTAGAACGCGACGGGTTGGTGCATCGTGAAGTGTACGCACAAGTACCGCCAAAAGTGGAATATTCGCTGACCGAAAAGGGCCATAGTGTCATGCCTATCTTGAATCAGATGTGCGAATGGGCCGATAGTTACCGTTGTGAAGATTCCAGTGCTGAAACAACAGCTGAAGGTGGAGAGTAGCAACTATGGCAATCTTAACATTGAGCTGTCGTCAGAATTCATTCGAATACTCTCTGTTTGATTCGGAACATTTTAGTCAGTTGGCTTGGGGTACTGTGACGGGGATTGGTCGTGGTCGTCATGCTGAGTTAACCTGTGACCATATTCAGCCTCAGCGTCATATGGTGACAGCTCCCATTTTAAATGATCTACATAGCGCAATTGACTATGTTTTGAATCTTCTTGACAGTTCAGGGCGTGATCGAGGGTTTTCGACACCAGCGTCATGGACGATTACGGCGGTTGGTCATCGTGTTGTCCACGGTGGTGAATTGTTTCGTCAGTCTGTTGCTATTGATGATCAGGTTCTGAAAAAGATTCGCCAGTTGGAACGCTTGGCGCCTAAATATAATCGACCAAATCGTGAAGGGATTGAGGCGGCGATGGTACTACTGCCCTTGTTGGTACATGTGGCTATTTTTGACACCGCCTTTCATCAGACCATGCCGCCGCACGCCTATATCTATCCATTACCCTATGAGTGGTACGAAAAACACGCGGTGCGACGTTATGGCTTCCACGGTTCATCACACTTGTATTTGTCACGCTGCGCCGCGGTGTTGATGGAAAAACCCATCAGCCAGTGTCGTTTGATTACCATTCACATGGAGATTGGTATTTCCCTTTGTGCGATTGCCGATGGCAGATCAGTCGATTGCAGTATGGGCTTTACCCCTGTTGATGGGACGATGCAGACACGACGTAGCGGCACGGTTGACCCAGGAATCCCAGGCTTTATTATGGATTGGCAGGAACTCAGTGCGCAACAAGTGGAAGAGATTTTGAATGAAAAAAGCGGACTCCTTGGGATTGTTGGCCCGTGTGGTGGTCGGCGCGATGTGCTTGAAAAGAGCCTCGCTGGGGAGAGCCGAGCTAAACTCGCGATAACGATGGAAAGTTACGGTTTGAAGAAATCCATCGGCTCCTACCTTGCCGCTCTTGGTGGCTGTGATGCGCTGGTTTTTAGTACTGGGCAGGGTGAGTTGGAAGTTGAAACTCGTCGTGAGTTTTTAGC
>MAXR01000350.1 GCA_001751155.1 Desulfuromonadales bacterium C00003068
CCTTTAGGGTCCAGCCTGAATTCCTTGCACGAGCGGTCGATGGTTTGCGGGCATTAAATGTTCAAGGGGTCAATGTGACCATCCCCCACAAAGAAGCGGTTTGCCCGTTGCTCGACGATATTGATGAGGCAGCGCAACTGATTGGTGCGGTGAACACCATTGTCAATCAGAACGGCCGACTTGTTGGTTATAATACCGATGGCATTGGCCTCATTCGATCGTTACACACTGATCTCAATTTTGAATGTTCAACGGCAACACGTGTGGTTGTTCTTGGCGCTGGGGGGGCGGCTCGCGCTGCTATTGTAGCGTTGGCACAACAACAGGTTGAGCAAATCTGCATTGTCAATAGGACGGTTGAGCGGGCGCAGGAACTTGTCGATCTTTATCGGCCACACTTTCCTGGTACGGATTTTACTGTTGCTTCTCTTGATGAGAAAAGCCTGATCTCATTTTTTGAAAAATGTGAGTTAATTATCAATTCAACCTCAATAGGGCTATCGGGTGAATCCTTTAATGTGGTAGCATGGGCAAATTTAAAAAAAGGATGTGCTGTCTACGATATGGTTTATTCGCCCAAGGGAACCCCCTTAGTTCGTGATGCACACGCGGCTGGATTTAAGGCCTGCTATGGTTTAGGCATGTTGGCGGCGCAGGGTGAAGAAGCCTTTAGGCTGTGGACTGGTGAATATCCTAATGGTGTGATGAGGGTGGCTCTTGACTCGTATTTGGCTGCCCTTTGATGGGTCGAATTTAATTCTGTCGATAGAAAATATAACGTGTAACTATTATAGTTAATGAGTGGGGAATATGGCCAATAATCGACTAGGTGATCTACTGATACGCAATAACCTTTTGTCTGCTGAACAACTTGAAAAAGCGGTCAGTGAACAAAAAATGAACAGGGAACGCCTCCCCGCCACATTGATCCGTTTAAAATATATTAGTCAGGATGAATTAGCGGCTTTCCAATCACGTCAATACGGTGCTCCGCTGATTGATCTCGCTGAATTTGAGGTTGATCTCAATGTTGTTAAGTTAATCGGTGCCGATGTTGTTCAAAAATACCACTTAATTCCAATCAGTCGCGCTGGGGCAACGCTTATTGTTGCCATGAGCGATCCCTCCAATATCTTTGCAATTGATGATATAAAGTTTATGACCGGCCACAATGTTGAAGTTGTTGTGGCAACGGAAGGCGCAATCAAGAACGCGATTGATAAGTATTATGATCAATCGGCTTCGCTCGCCGATGTGATGAGTGATCTTGAGGATATCGATCTTGAAGTGATTGATAACGATGACAATGTTGACCTGAACGAGCTCCAAATAGCAACGGAAGAGGCGCCCGTTGTTAAGTTGGTTAACCTCATTCTGACCGATGCCATCAAAAAAGGTGCTTCTGATATTCATATCGAACCCTATGAGCGTACGTTTCGCGTTCGCTATCGGATCGATGGGGTTCTTTATGAGGTGATGAAGCCACCACTGAAGCTTAAAAACGCCATTACCTCGCGGATTAAAATTTTATCTGAGATGGATATTGCCGAGCGACGTTTGCCTCAGGATGGTCGAATCAAGATCAAACTGCCCGGTGGCAAAGACATGGACTATCGTGTCAACTGTTTGCCAACACTGTTTGGTGAGAAGATCTGTTTGCGGTTGCTGGATAAGTCGAATCTACAGTTAGATATGACTAAGTTAGGTTATGAAGAGGAACCGCTTAAGTGGTTTAAGCAGGAGATCAGTAAACCCTTTGGGATGGTGCTCGTTACCGGGCCAACAGGAAGCGGTAAAACTGTTTCGCTCTATTCCGCATTGGGTGAATTGAATAAAACCACCGAAAACATTTCAACGGCTGAAGACCCTGTTGAGTTTAACTTTGCTGGGATCAACCAAGTTCAGATGCACGAAGAGATCGGCTTGAATTTTGCCAGCGCTTTGCGTGCCTTTTTGCGCCAAGATCCAGATATCATTATGATTGGCGAGATTCGAGATTTCGAAACCGCCGAGATCGGCGTCAAGGCCGCACTCACAGGTCACCTAGTGTTGTCGACTCTGCACACCAATGACGCGCCAAGTACCATCAACCGTTTATTGAACATGGGGATCGAGCCTTTTCTGGTGGCGTCAGCTGTCAACCTCATCACAGCGCAACGGCTGGGGCGTCGCCTGTGTTCAGAATGCAAAGAGGTTGATGATGTTTCAAAGCAGTCGTTACTTGACGCCGGTGTCTCCCCTGAGGAGGTGGACGAGTATATCTGTTACAAGGGCAAGGGCTGTAGTAATTGCAACGAGAGTGGCTATAAGGGCCGAGTTGGTATCTATCAAGTGATGCCGATGTTTGATGAAATTCGCGAGATGGTGCTTGCTGGGGCCAATACCGCTGAAATCAAGCGTGAATCGATGCGCCTCGGTGTGCAAACCATGCGTCAGTCAGCCTTAGGGAAACTTAAAGA
>MAXR01000351.1:0-3172 GCA_001751155.1 Desulfuromonadales bacterium C00003068
GAGGGGTGCATAGCCGTAGCCGAGTAGCAGGGCTGCCTGGAAAAAGACCATGCAGGTATTCCAGATGGCCGGGGTGCCTCCATAGAGGGGGAGCAGCATTTTCCCCGCCATGGGCTGAACCAGAAACAAAAGACAGGCGCTGGCAAAGAGGGTAATTCCGTAGTAGATCAGCATTGTGGCACTCCTGGCAGAAAAGTTTCCTTAAGTATATAAGTCCCTTCCAGTCCAGCAAGGGCGGTTGTGGATAAGGAGGCAGGAGGACTCCCTTTCTTAGGTTCTCCGGCAAATTTGACCTCATGGGGGGCTTGATTGCCGTTGCGGTCTATTAAGCTGTCATGGTGAAGCAGTCATCTGTTGCGTGAGCCGCTTCGATCAGGTAATCTGGGATCCAATGTTGTCTGGTTCCAGCGGGGGAGGCAAAATGAAAAAAATTCTTGTAGTTGAAGATTCCAGCTTTTTTGGTCGAATGCTCAAGAACAAGCTGACATCTGAAACTGGCGCTAAGGTTCGCTGGGTGACGACCATGGCCGAGGCGGTCACATTGGTCAGGGACGATGCCAGTGAATTCATCGCCGCGATCGTCAATTTTAATCTGCCCGACGCACCGCGGGGAGAAATCGTCACCCAACTGGTTGGGTACGATATCCCGGTAATTGTCTTTACCAGTGTGGTCAGTAAGGAAGTCCGTGACCAGATCTGGTCGGAGAGGGTTGTCGATTATGTTCTGAAAGAAGGGGTGCAGAGCCTCGACTACCTGGCGGCTCTGTTGAGACGCTTGGAGCGTAATCCCGAGACCGAAGTGCTGGTAGTCGACGATGCTGCCTTGCCAAGAGAAACTATTGCGGCTCTATTGCGGGTCCACCGATATAAGGTTTTTGAAGCCGCCGATGGCCGGGAGGCTTTACAGGTCATGAAGGAACATCCGCAGATCAAGCTGGTTATTACCGACTTTCATATGCCCAATATGGATGGTTTTGAACTAACTCAGAATTTGCGTAAACAATGGTCCAAAGACGATATGGCGATTATCGGTATTTCGGCTCGGGGCGATAATGTTATGGCGGCGCGTTTTCTTAAGTGCGGTGCCAATGATTTCATGGTTAAGCAGTCCTTCCTGACAGAGGAATTCTATTGCCGAGTCAGCCAAAATATCGAAAATCTTGAAAATATCGCGGCCATTCGCGGAGCTTCGGTTACCGACTTTCTGACCGATCTGCCCAATCGACGTTGTCTTTTCGAGAGAGGGGTTCGGGTTTGGCAGCAGGCCGCTGAGACCGGTTCAGCACTGGCCTGTGCCATGTTTGATATAGACCACTTTAAGCAGATCAACGATAAGTTCGGTCATGATGCAGGGGATCTAGCTATTCAACATGTCGCCAAAGTATTGCGGGAGTCTCTGCCCGCCGAGGCTATCGTCGCCCGAATAGGGGGGGAGGAATTTTGTGCCCTGTTGCCTCAATGGAGCGATGACGCTGCCGTGAATTGTGAATCGATCCGGCGAACCCTGGAGTTGACTGCTCTTGAGATTCCCGGCCGCGACGAAGCGATTCGTCTGACCATCAGTATCGGTCTTACAACCGAGCCTGGCGCCAGTCTTGAAGCGATGATCAATTGCGCCGACACCCTGCTTTATCAGGCCAAGGATAGTGGCCGCAATCGGTTGGTTTGCTGACCGACAAAGAATGTACTTTGTTGCCTTAGCGTGTTATTGGGATTGATGTGGTTTTCCCCTGGCAACCAAGGGCTGAATAATTTGTTCTAAATGGAAAAGGCCCGGCGAAATGTCCGGGCCTTTTTTATTGTAGTGAATCTGCCGTTTAGAATTTGTAGGTAATGCCGAGGGCGATGACAGGATAGTATTGGTAGTCCTCCAGTTCCTTTTCCAATTCCCGTTTTTCCTGGGCTAAATCTTCCTGGAAGGTAGGGTCCGAGGCAATCGGGCCGGTGGCAGAAAGGTCGATATTGGCCTCACCCTGAAAAGCCACACCGAAATCGCAGGTGAAGGACCAGCGTTTGTCTTTGCTAAGGGCATTTCCCCAACCGATACCGACATAGGGCGCTACTTCGTTGAAGTCGACGTTACCGTTCAGGGTACCCAGTTGCGCCGCAGTATAGGTCGTGCCATTGATGGTATAGCTGCTTTGGGAAGAGGCTTCAAGATCGGCTTCATTTTTGTTGATCAAGGCACCGGCACTGATGCGAAAACCAGAGTTTTTGAAGGGGTACCAGTCTAGCATGACAGGAAAAGATAGCAGGTCAGCATCCACATCGTAATCTATATCGCTGGTGCTGATATCGAAATCGACACTCAATGCATTGGCCCCACCCCGCAGATTGAGCGAAGGCAGTAGGCCGGCGATCCCCTCGGCACCGGCACCTAAGGTGCTGGCTTTGATACCCAGAGCAAAGTCACCGGTGTCGGCCAATGCAGAAGCAAAGGGAAGGCAGCTCAGCAATAATGAACAGAACAGGCATTTAATGATTTTGAGTTTCATTGGGTCGTTCCTTTCTTGTGCTGATGGGGTGGCCGCGGAGAGTGGCAAAAATTTACATGCGAGTGTCTGCCTGTTTGTATTCGCAATAGCCGAGCCAGCTTCGCTGAAACCGACCGTTTTTTAGGGGGAATTTTTACTTGGCAGTAATTTCAAGCTGTTTGTTATGGTGAGACTTACCTAGAAAAGGTACAGGGAATGTTTATGGCTAGAGCGAGGGATTGATTATAGCGATATGGCGATAGCCATGGGCGCTTTTTGCGACGTAAATCTCTGTTGCGGTAGGGCATCAAAGCTCATAGTTGCCGGTCTCTAACCCTTTGCAGAAGGAACCGCCAATGAGTACGATGGTTGAGGTTTGTCTGGTCCTTGCCATTTTTCCCTCTTTGGCTGCTTCCGTATGTGCCGGCCGCGGAACGAAGAAATGGATCGAAATATGACTTGAAAATCGGCAGGACCGTTTTGAGGACCGTAAAGAGTTTCGGCAGGAACGTCGGGAGGTTTGATTGGCCAATTGAAGAGCACTATCTGATAAAAGAGATAGGCAAAAGGACCGGTGTAAAGTCGGTCCTTTTGTGTTTTTGCTTTGATTGTGAAACAGAGTTACGAAGAAACCAACTAGTTTCCGTCCGGAAACGGCTCTTTTCCGCCGTGGCGGCGTCAATCTTCGAACTTGCTTG
>MAXR01000351.1:3232-4088 GCA_001751155.1 Desulfuromonadales bacterium C00003068
GAACACCAACTAGGGTCAGAGGGGTAGCGGCTGTGTTTGGCGACCGTTGTTCTTTAGTCGGCCACGTCGCAGAAACTGTTCAAAAGCATCAACCGGAAGAGGGCGGCTGAAATAAAACCCCTGTCCGTAAACACAGCCGTGTTCTTTCAAAAAAGCGATATGGGCCTGACTTTCGATGCCTTCAGCGATAACTTCCAATTCCAGGGCGCGGGCTAGGGCGATGATGGCTTCAACAATGGCGTGGTTTCCTGCCGGGCCGCCGATGCTTTGCACGAAAGACTGGTCGATTTTCAGCTTTGAAAGGGGGAACCGGTGCAGATAATTCAAGGAAGAATATCCGGTGCCGAAATCGTCGATAGCCAAGCTGACCCCTATGGCGTTGAGAGCTTCCATGACCTCAATGGTTTGCGTGACGTCTTCGACCAGCACGTTTTCGGTAATTTCCAGTTCCAGCCAACTTGCATCGAGTCCTGATTCCTCTAAGGCCTGTGTCACTGTTTCTACCAGATGGCTCTGGCGAAACTGCCGGGGAGAAATATTTACGGCAATCTTGCAAGGTGGGAAACCGGCTCGTTGCCATTTCAGGGTTTGTTGACAGGCGGTGTTTATCACCCATTTGCCTAGGGGAATAATCAAACCGGTTTCTTCGGCCATGGGGATGAATTTATTGGGTGCTATTACTCCCAGTTTTGGATGATGCCAGCGAACCAGCGCTTCCATGCCAGTCATTTTGCCGCTGGTAATATCTACCTGTGGCTGATAGTAGAGAGCTAACTCCCGGTTGTCGATGGCCTTACGCAGATTATTCTCCAGGAACAGAGCTTCGTGCGCCCGTTCGTTCATGTCTTCGGTAAAG
>MAXR01000352.1 GCA_001751155.1 Desulfuromonadales bacterium C00003068
TAGTTGCTGAATTGAAAAAGTTGGGTGCAGATGATATTGCTGTAGTATGTGGCGGTGTTATTCCTCGTCAAGATTATGATGAACTGTATGCATCGGGTGCCGCGCGTATTTTTGGCCCCGGAACTCCCATCACCAAATCGGCTCGCGAAACTCTTGCAGCCATTCTAGAAAAACGCTAAATTCCAGCCGGATGGTGTCAGCACCGTCCGGCAGTTTTCAATCTAAACGACAACGGTCTCAATAAACATCACATCAAGGCAGCGGCATGAATATCGAACATATTGCAACGGGAATTCGCAACGGTCAACTCCGTGCTCTCGCTAAAGGGATCACCCTTATCGAAAGCCGTAAGCCTGAACACGCCCAGCAAGCCGCGACCTTACTCGAACAACTGCTGCCTGAAACAGGCAACAGCCTTAGAATTGGCATCTCTGGTGTTCCCGGCGCCGGGAAAAGCACCTTTATCGAAGCCTTTGGCCTTCATCTCACTCAACACGGCCATAAAGTAGCGGTGCTTGCTGTGGACCCATCATCACAAATATCTGGCGGCAGTATCCTTGGTGATAAAACCCGCATGGAGGATCTTGCCCGCGATCACAACGCCTTCATCCGCCCGTCACCCGCAGGCGATTCCCTCGGCGGCGTGGCACGAAAAACCCGCGAAACCATGCTACTGTGTGAAGCAGCAGGTTACGATATCATCATTGTCGAAACCGTCGGCGTTGGTCAGTCGGAGATCACAGTTGCCTCCATGGTCGATTTTTTCCTATTGCTGCAACTCTCGGGTGCAGGGGATGAATTACAGGGGATTAAAAAAGGGGTGATGGAGATCGCCGACGCTATCGTCATCAATAAAGCCGATGGCGACAATATCACCCGCGCCAACCTTGCCAAACAACAATACTGCAACGCCCTGCACATTTTACGCCCGCGCAGTACCAACTGGACGGTTCCCGTCCACACCTGTAGTGCGTTGCACAATCAAGGGATCGACACGGTTTGGCAGATGCTACAAGAGTACAAATCGACCATGAAGCACCACCATGAATTCGACGAAAAACGACGCCAACAATCCCGCGAATGGATGTGGGCCATGCTCCACGACAATCTAAAAGACCTTTTTGTGCACGACAAAAACATTCAGCCGCTACTACCCCAAGTAGAACAAGCCGTTCTCGACGGCATCACGACCCCAAGCGCCGCTTGCAACCGACTGCTTGATCGCTTTCGCCGTCATTAGCGAAACCCGCTGATCAGCCAATCAAAGAAAAACTGGCATCCGAGCGGCAGCGGCTTGCTGAGATAGCATCATGTTTCGTGGTATGTCGGAAATCCAGACATACCAGAGCTTCATCCAGTTCGCCCTCTTTAAAAATATAACTGATTGCTGGCCAATGGTACTTCTTGCGGCACCAAACAACTGCGCCATTTGCGCCCGATTAAGCCATATCGTGTCATCATCAAGATGAACATCCAGCCTTCAATAGAGGGTTAGTACTACCAATAATGATCTGAGTCGAATCAAGGTAGCAAACTATGCAAATTTTCCACACCATGTTAATATTTCCTACATAAAAGATCGCCAACACAGCAAAGGCAAAACAAACGGACCCATCTCCCTTTAATTAGTTTATGCTCAACATGATTGCACGCTTACTATCTGTATTGATGGCATTACAAGCGGGATTACCACCTCTCGATTTTTCAGCGATACAGGGAGAAAAGCGGGAAGAATATTTCGCAGCAATTCGAGCTGGTATGGATATGAATTACCAGCCCATGAAAGAGATATTCGCCGAAGTTATCGACCAGACGTTAAAAATTTGTGACTCGTAAAGGCTGGCATCTCTTCCTTGACGATCTCAGCGGTTTCCTTATTAAGATCTATCCCTTCAACGGCAAAGGAAGAGACCAAAGAACGCCGCAATAAACGCTTACGCTGCGTCGAGTCCTTCAGGTAGCGATTGGTTTCGAGAAGTGTTTTTTTCATCTGTAAATTATACCCTAAACAACTACTATAAGCTAGTATTGGCACAACACTAGCTTAACCATCCCCCTTTACCCCTCAACTGAAACACGTATACGACAAGATACCGCACACACCTATCAGATTACTCAATAGACCAAGCCACTGTGTTGACTTTCAACTGCGTAATGACTTATCTTGACCCATGGAATTTGTTCCTCATCACTTAAACAATAACGACACATTTTAATTTATAGATTGAGACCCCTAAGTGGCACTTTTATCATTTCCACAGCCCGGCGGTTTACGCGTTTGGGAAGCTGAAAAAATTAGAGCTGAATACAATATTCAGCAAGGCTTTTGCTATTCCCGCGTTGAGGAGTGTAAAGATGCATTTCGCTTTGCCGCGTTGATTGACATTAAAAAACTCCCCGCCCTCATCAACGATTGTGCTGTGCTGTTAACAGATGAAAGTTTTTTCGTTCTTGAATATTATCCCGACAGAATAACCAACGTCGATGATGACACCCCTGCTGAGCCAACGATTTTCTATTCGCCCTATATGGAAACCGCCGAGATTCTTGAGATTCTCGGCCCCTACTTAAGTCGTTTAATCCACGATGGTTTTGTCGGCTTTGGTCTGGCAAACAGTCGCCAAGGGGCTGAATTGTTCTACTCTGAAGAGAAAGCGTTCACCTGTTTCACGTCTAACCACATTCGCGCCATGAACATCTTCACCCAACACGGGTTACGCTTTAAGGATGAACTGCTGTTCCCAGCCGACTTTGCCCACGACCACCTTTCACTCGTTAGCCTTAACTCTCGCCAGCTCCCCCATGATCTTCAAGGATTTAGCCGCGAAGAACTTGACTACGTTAACTACTGCGGCGATCTGGTGGAACTGTTTGAGATGCAATCGACAACTTCGGGTGAAGAGTTTTACCTATCAGGCAAAGAACAGGATTACATTTCAGACCTGCTTGAACAACAGCCAGAACTGAACTGGTCCATTGATGATGAATTTATCCACCTGCTTCTCGATTGGAAAGAGTTTGTTAAAGAGTGTAATCAAGGCTTTGAAGGAACCCTAGAGGATTATGAATCGGGACTACAGGTTCGCGATATCATTGCTACCGTCACCGACACGTCAGAAGATGTCATTCGCACCAAACTGTTGAAGTTTATTGATGGTGCAGATACGATTTTCAAACATCAACTGGTTGAAAAATCGCGTCACATTCCCGATAATTCATCAGAAACTCGCTCAGATCAAACCTTTTGGCGCTGGGGAGTGACGCGCAAACAAGGCGTGACACTTCGTCGAGACCTGATTCGTAGCGGCTGGTT
>MAXR01000353.1 GCA_001751155.1 Desulfuromonadales bacterium C00003068
TATTCCTCTTATTTACTTTTAAGATTTTCGATGATTCGTTACCAGAATTGCCATTGCCCTGTCTGTAGCACATAGAGACCTAAAGCTAAATTGGCTACCGCATGGCTGAGGATGCACTGAGCGATGCTACGGGTTCGGTAGAGGAGCAAATTGAAGAGTGCTCCTGCCATCATACCCGCTATGATGAGATGGTGTTCGAGACCAAAGAGTACGATTGTTGCTAAGAAAGAAAACCAGGTGAAGCGGCCGATGGCAACCTTTGCAAATTCCGGATTGATGATGTAACGAAGTAAAAAAGATCGCCAGAATATCTCTTCTATGATTGGTACGATGAGTACAGCACCAGTAAGGCGTATAATTATCATCGCAAAGCGGAGCTGACTGTCTTCGATGGCTCTAGGGTCAAATCCATTGGGATTGCCCTGAGTTGCGAAGATCCCCTCCATATTAATCCATAAAATAAAAATTATCAGACCTGATGAAAGACTTAGCAGCGTGTGTCGCCAATGTTTGAGATCTGAAAGTTTTATTTCGTTGTAGTGCCTAGCCAGCAAGGTCAGCGTTAATCCGACTACAATTGCCTTGATTGGATAGAGGTAAAGTAAATGACCCTCATTGATAGGGGTTAGGTTTTTTTCCAATAGAAAGCGTGCTCCCCCTTCAACGGCAATGAATCCCATGAACAGGGCAAATGGTAAAATGCGTATCCAACTGGTGGAGCGATAATTTCTGTTTTTCATGATGGTAGCTACGCCTCCATTATTTTGACCGAACAATTAGTTATTTGTATGCGATGTGTCGTCACTATTTATGCGCAACATTTGATGTTGGCAAAATCTTATTATAGTAAGTTATGTTCGCTTGTCAACGTGAGCTCAGGTGAAAACTAAGTAAAAAAGATTTACAACAGGTCTGTCGAAATATTTTACAGTCAATCGTGTGTTGATAGTCAATATGCCTTAAGTGACTGAATACACACTGATGATTAGTGGTGTGAAAATTGCAATCAATTAATATACAGCGTCGATGCTTATCAATTGATAAGTAGAAAGGTTCGTCGGTCCTTTGGTGAGTTCAAGAGTCTGGTAAGTTTTATCTTAAATATAAAATCTGTAGATTTCTTTTGTAGGAGGGCCTATGGACACCATTGAATTTAAAAAAATTAAACAAAATGACCCCTACTATGTGGACGTTTTAGCATTAAGGTATAAAGTTTATTGTGATGAGCGCGGTTTTGAGCACCCCGATGATCACTCGGATGGCCTTGAGATGGATCATTATGATCCGCATTCTATCCATTTTGCTGCAATTTTAAAACATACTCAGCAGGTGGTAGGCACCGTTCGGTTGATCCTTTATTCGGGGCAAGGATTCCCTGTAGAGAATTCTTTTGAGTTGACTAACGATCATGCGAATTTGCAACGGGAACATATGGGTGAGCTTTCACGTTTGGCTCTTTCCCGCAGTAATCGCGATCGGCTACAGGATAAATCGCATGTTCGGTTAAAATTTAAAAGAAGTCAGGTGCTCAACGGTCTTTTTCATTGTGTTGCGAAAGAGTGTGTTGAGCTGGGTATTTCTCATCTATATGCCGCGATGGCTAAGGGGTTATTTGTTTTGCTGGCTCGAGAGAAGATCACCTTCTTACAAATTGGCCCCGAAAAAGAATATCACGGTTTACGTGCCCCTTATCTTGGTACGGTTAAAGATATTATTAGCCAAAATCCACTTTTGCTTCGGGGTTATGATGAACGGGAAGAAAATAGCGATCTATCATCAGAGGTTTGCACGATTGAAGAGGTGTTTAGATTACGACATACGCGCTAATTAAAGAAAGTAGGTAGTGAGCATGATCGCATCTGACTTGTTGATTAATAATGAATTTTCCAGAAATATTGGTTTGCTCAGTATCGATCAACAGCGGCAACTGTTGAATTCTCGGGTTGCTGTCGTCGGTGCTGGTGGCGTTGGTGGTTTGCATATTCTGACCTTGGCTCGTCTGGGTGTTGGCGCATTTCATATCGCTGATCCTGATATCTTTGAAGCGGCTAACATCAGTCGTCAGTTTGGTGCCTCACAAAAAACTCTGGGACGTAATAAGGCCGTCGTTCTGGCCGAAATGGTTCATGATATTAACCCCCAGGCCGAGGTTGTCATTTTTCCAGAAGGGATCAGTGCGGATAATGCCGACAGGTTTCTTGATAACTGTCAGGTACTTGTCGACGGTATTGATTTTTTTGCCTTAGAGATTCGCCGTCTCCTTTTTTGTCGAGCCCGTGAGAACGGGATCTACGCAATCACCTGTGCGCCGCTCGGTTTTGGTAGTACCCTTCAGGTTTTCGCTCCAAATGGAATGAATTTCGACGAATATTTTGCCACCAGCGATAAGCTTACTTTTACACAAAATCTAGCAGCATTTGCCGCAGGATTAGCTCCCAGCCCATACCACATCAAATACATGGATCTGGATAAAGTTGATATCAGTAAGCAAAAAGGCCCTGCTGTTGCGCCTGCCTGCACCTTAGCTGCGTCGTTATTGTCAACCGAAGTCGTGAAGATTATCACTGGCTCTCAAAAAGTTTGTGCTGTGCCACATTATATTCAGATTGATATGTATCGACGAAAATTAAAAAAAGGGTACCTGTTGTGGGGAGGGAAAAACCCGCTGCAACGGTTCAAAACTTGGCTGATTTTTCGCCAGTTTTGTAAACGATTGGAGGATCATTCGTGATTATAAGTCGTCATATTGTAGCCGTGTTTCTGCTGTTGTTAACTATCGTGATGGCAGAAGAGGGGTTAGCCGAACACCTATCGCCGAATGAGGTCGCTTGGCACGTCTATCATCGTGATGTTGGTCGTGATATGCAAATGGTTGGTTCTATGGAATTGATCAGTGCTCGCGGACAAAAACGGCTGAGAGAATATATGAGTTTGCGTTTAGATCATGAGGATGGGCGCAAAGTGATGATCCGTTTTACCGCGCCAGCGGATATTGCTGGAACGAGTTTTTTGGTACTAGAGACAGATGGATCACAGAACACAGAACAACATCTTTATTTACCGGCATTGAAAAGAACGCGCCGAATTGTCACCAGCCAACAG
>MAXR01000354.1 GCA_001751155.1 Desulfuromonadales bacterium C00003068
TTCGGGGCCCGCTTCGTAGCGAGTGTAGACGAGGTAATGATAGGTTGGAAGTGGAACTTCTGGCAGTCTGACATCCATGTACTTCTCTTTTTTGCTGTCATCCACTTCAAGATCTTTGTTGCCAATGAGAGTGTAACCGAATGGCAGTTGTTGAAAAACACGTCGTGGAATGCCATAGCCATGGCGGATATGGTTGCCACCTGCGATAACAATCATCTGATCGTTGAGGTGGGCGGGGTGTTGGAGAAAGGTGACGATGGATTGCGCCATCGTATCATCCCATAGGCTTTGAATCTTAATAAATGAATCGGGGTTCGCGCTGCCGTGACTGTGGCCTTCGAAGTAGGCGAGTAGGGTTTCGCGGTAGTACGGATCAATGTTTGTTGGCAACGGCGTATTGCCACTCATCGCCGCCATTTTATCTTGCTTGCTGATATTTAACGCGACAACTGGCAGCTTAAGGTCACGGATTAAATTTAATAGTTCACGGTAGTAGCCGTAATCAATGCGCCATGTTTCGTACCAGTTTGTTTGCTGGATAAATTCTTTTTCGCTTAATTCCCCCTGGCTCCAAGCATCCAGTACCGTTTGTTGTCCGGGATGAAACATCTCCATGCCGATTGCAAGGTTACGTTTCGAGTTGGCATGAAGTGCTTGAATTGTTTCAAACTGGAGCCGATGCGACGCTGGGTTGTCATGGGTTTCGCCGATATAAATTAGACGATTACCGCGTATTCCTGCAACCATTTGCTCGAACGAAAGTAGCGTTCCTGTCGGTAGGTGTTGAATATCGCCAATAACGGGTTCCGTCGCCGGTGGATACGGTTCGCTAACTGACGAGGGTGCTACGATGGGGGAACATGCGGCACTCATACAAATAAATGCCACGATAAGTACGCGAGTAAGGAGGGCCATGAGTGCGGGTACTTTCGTTTAATCATAAATATTTTTAGAGTAGAAAATCTCTGTCATTTCACGGCGTAATAATTCACGAACACGGTCTTTTTCTTTATCAGAAAAATCCTGCATCGCGGTACCAAACAGGTATTGCTCTAAATCGACCTCTTTGAGCAACATCTTGGTATGAAACAAATTCTCTTGGTAGATATTGATATCAACGCAGTCGTACAGTTCACGCGTCGCTTTTTTAATAAATTGCTGAATCGAGTGGATGCGATGGTCGATATAATGCTTTTTACCGTGAACGTCGCGGGTAAAGCCGCGCACCTTGTAATCCATCAGGACAATATCCGATTCGAACGATTCGATTAGATGATTCAGTGCCTTTAACGGACTGATTTGACCGCAGGTTGAGATATCAATGTCGACGCGAAAGGTGGAGATGCCGAGTTTGTTATCTGTTTCAGGGTAGGTGTGAACGCACAGGTGACTTTTGTCAAGATGAGCCAATACTTGATCCGATTTGGGTTCAATGGGTTCTTCGGCGATCAGAACCGTAACGCTGGCTCCCATGGGCTCATAGTCTTGGCTGGAGATATTGAGAATAGTGGCACCGATGATCTGGGCAACTTCGCATAGAATTGTTTCTAAACGTTCCGCGTTATATTCTTCATCAATGTATTCAAGGTATTCTTTACGAGATTGCGGTGCTTTTGCGTAACAGATATCGTAAATATTAAATGATAAAGTTTTGGTGAGGTTGTTGAACCCCCGCAGTTTAATTTTAGGGGAACGCTTTGATCGTGAGATTTTTTTTGCGCACATGGCGGCATCTCCTTCGACAGGTTTAAGTAAAAAAACCTGTGATTTCCGAGGACGGAAACCCAAAATGGATACCCTGAATGGTATCGATTTTGAACAAACAGTAACGGCTTGCGCTATCACTGAGCGGAGCATTTTTATTAAATGGCTCCGGACAATTGCCGAGATATTAGGTCGAGCAAAACTGCGCTATAAGAGCATAACTGCTAGGGAAGAACAAGGAAATAACATCGCGCTGTTGTCGAAAGATATCGTGACAACAGCGCGACTAAGGTTGAATCGTGATGGCGGGCAGGAGCTAATTTTCTTGAGAATAGTTCGGGTAGGAACCCGTTAGTTGTTCAATCGAAAACAGTGCTGAAAAGATCGATGATCGCGCTTCGATGATATTGAAATCGGCCCGAGATTGAAAGAAGATCGCATCTAATAGTTCGACCGAAGTGGTTAACCCTTGATCGAAGGAGATACGAGTGATGCGCAAGTTTTCTTCGGTTTGTTGACGATTTGATTTTGCTACCTGAAGGTTATCAACTGCGAGATAAAACTCGCGGTAGGTATTATCTAATTCGGTTATAAGTTCATGCTCGCGCTCGTGATAGCGGTATGTTGCCCGCTTGGCTGCAATCCGAGCGTGCTGTAGGTCTGCATCATCTTTGAAGCCATCAAACACATTGATCGATAGTCGCAATTGAGCACTTAGTTGCTCGTCCTGAATATCGCCATCATTCATCAACAGCTCATTTTCACCTCGTTGGTATGTTGCGGCGAGGTCGGCACGCGGCAAAAAGGTGTCATGTGCTGCTTTACGATCAAGTTGTGCTGCTTCGATAACCGTTTGCAGTGATTGTAGTTCACGGTTGCTTGTTAGAAGTTGTTGCTGCAGTTGCGGCAGTTGATTCAATTCTGGTAATGCTGAAAACTCCGATAAATCAAGGTCAGTTAGTTGCACATTGGTAAGTGTTTGCCGTTGTAGCTGTGCCAGTTGTTGTTGAATGATAGTTTGCGCACGATTAACGTCGAGCTGAGAGTTTTCCAGTTCCACTTCAATGCGTAACACCTCGTTGCGGGTGATGAGGCCAACATCAAATTTCGCTTGGGCGTTTTGCCGTTCTTGTTGGTACAACAGCAATTGGCGCTGCGCTACTTGAAGGTTTTGGTGTTGCTGGTGCAGGTTTAAACAGGTTTGTGCCACTTCTTGTTGCACGCTCTGTTGAATCTCTTGCAACTGTAGATCGGCAACCTGCTGCTGTTGCTTTTTGCTGAGTAAACGATAGTAGTCGCCAAAACCATGAAACAAATTCCAGCTTAGCTCAACACCGCGACTATGTGTTTTTTCCTGTTGAATAATGGTTTGGTCGCGCAATTGTTCCGCTTGATAAAAAAGATCAATAGCGGGCAGAAATGTACCCCGTTGCTTACGGACATTTTGCTGTTGTTGCTCTAACGCCGCGTGGTAGTCGCGAACGAGATAGCGGTGCGATGCCGCATTTTTTTGCAACTCTGTCACCGTCCATGCTGAAGCGAAAGATGGTATGAATAGTGTGAGAATACTAAACAGTATGACCGACTTTGATACGGATTTATTCAGCATTTTCAGCCCTTTCATTGTGGATAAAGAATGCCAGCAACGCTGGAATGACAAATAGGGTGAACAGCGTTGATACCAGTAGCCCGCCAAGGAGTACGCTACCAATACCACGATACAGTTCACTTCCTGCCCCAGTTGAAAGGACAAGGGGAAGTAAGCCAAACAGGCTGGTGGTGGTACTCATGAATATGGGACGAATACGGGTTCGTACTGATTCGCTTATCGCAGGGATTCCTGTTAAACCCTCGTAACGGACATTGTTGAGCGATTGATGGACAATGAGGATTGCATTGTTGACCACCGTGCCGATAAGAATGATGAAACCAAGCATGGTCAAAATGTCGAACCCTTGCGGAGCAACCAACAGGTTGACGGCAGTGAGACCGAGAAAACCACCCGCCGCGGCAAGAGGAACACTGAACATAATGATGAGCGGATAGAAAAAGTTCTCAAATAGAACCGCCATCAATAGATAGGTGATCACCAAGGCGAGAAGTAAGTTCCATTGCAATGCCTCGCGTGTTTCCACCAGTTTATCGGCATTACCACCAATAATGACTTTTACGTCACTGAGAGTGCCATCGTTTGTGAGTTGTGTTACCA
Organism: Desulfuromonadales bacterium C00003068; assembly: GCA_001751155.1. Lineage (GTDB taxonomy): Bacteria > Desulfobacterota > Desulfuromonadia > Desulfuromonadales > Desulfuromonadaceae > Desulfuromonas. The sequence goes on from MAXR01000354.1 coordinate 3,914, forward strand.
GCGCTTCAATGGTCTCTGTTGCTTGTTGCAGTGGCATCTGTGCTGGCGGCGTCACCTGTAGGGTGATATTACGCCGGCGCTCATAATGATCAACCTGAGTCATCCCCTGAGAGTAATCAGCGTGGGCGACATCACCGACACGAATTAGTTCACCGTGGCTGTTGACAATGGTGCTGTTGAGAATATCCTCAGGGCTACGAATTACAGAATCGCTGGCCTTAAGAACGAGATCAACTTTGCGCATACCGTCGGGCATATAATCGCTGATTTGGCGACCATCCATAAGGATGTCGATGTATTGGCCCAGAGTTGTTTCGTTAAGACCATTGGCCACCAGTTTTTGTTTGTCAGCAATAATATTCACCTCTGGATAGCTGATCTCCAATGATGGGATAGGTCGAATCTGAGCCGAGATTAGCGCCTGGCTAATGCCACCGTAGAGGGTGCGACCGGCGTTAACCAAGGTGTTGAGGTTGGTGCCAGTAATGTTGACCTCAACAGCGCGCCCTTCACCAATATCACTTTCAAAGATACCAGCCTGCAAGCTGACACCAATCATGTCGGGAATGCTGTTCATAATCCGCGACATCAGTGGCATTATCTTTTTAGCTTCGGTTTCGTGGGTACTGATGGCACCAATAATATTGAGATCTGGAGTGGCGACAAAAAACAGCTCTTTAATTTGCGGCACACCATCGATGCCATCTTCCTCAATATAGGGCAGGGCCTCTTGGTAGACAAATTCCCCCATCTGGGAGCGTTTTTCCACCGATAGACCTGGTGGTGGAATAAGGATATTCAGAATCAGGTTACGGTTGCCTTGCGGTAAATATTCTGATTTCGGTAGCAACACCCAGGTGATAAGAATGGCTGCAATGGTAAATAGGCTGATACTAAGTACTCGGCTGGTGATCGAACGTAGCGAGAGGTTAGAGAGCTTCATCAGCACGTTAATTATTTTCTGACCTTGACGACCAATGGCATCATTCTTCACTTTTGCTAAGGGGCGACGCGAATAGACAAGGTTGGCTAGGCACGGAATGACCACTAACGAAACGATCATACTCAACAAGATGGCAAAGGTGATGGCGATAGCGATATCGCGAAAGAGTTGCCCTGCTTCTTGTTCAATAAAGATAACAGGGAGGAAAACCGCCACCGTTGTTGCTGTTGAGGCGAGTACTGCACCAAAAACTTCTTGAGCACCATCGAGAGAGGCATCAAATGCTTTTTTACCCATCTGGCGGTGACGGTCGATGTTTTCCAGTACCACAATGGCATTATCAACCAGCATACCAATGGCGAATGAGATCCCTGCAAGACTGACCACGTTGATATTTCGGTCGAATATCCACAACGAAATAAAGGTTCCGATAACTGAAATTGGGATGGCAATGGCGGTAATGGCTGTCGCCGAAACGCTGCGTAGAAACAGTAGCAGCACCATAACGGCCAGAACTCCACCGATCAAAGCATTTTGCTTAACGATACTGATCGCGGTATTAATGTAAGGCGTTTGGTCGTATACCCAGTCGAGGTAGAGCCCTTTTTCGGCTAGAATTCCGCTGTTTAAGTCGTCAACAACTTGGCGGGTGCGCCGGGTCATGTCGAGGACATTGGCCCCTTTTTCCTTGCGAACACCGATAACAATGCTGAGTTTACCGTTTGACTGAATGGCAAATGTCTTTTTAGCGTAGCCTTTTTGAGCCGTCGCCACATCGCGCAACAGTACCCGCTTGAGGCCGTCATCCTCTAACACCACGCCAAGAGGATCTGCGTCGTTTTGAAAGCGACTCACCGTACGAATTCGGTAATCTTTGTTGCCAATGCCGAGGGTGCCAGCTGAGGTGTTTTGATTCGCCTGTTGAATTGAGCCAACCATTTGGTTAATGGTAATATTGCTGCGTGCCATCTTCTGACGGTCGGCGACAATTTGGAGTTGTTCTTCCGTGCCACCACCAACAAATAGAGATCCAATACCATCAATTCGTTCTAATTGTTGTTCCACTTCATTATTGTAAAAGGTGCGGTAGTGATCAATTGTTTCAGAATTTTCAGCCGTGGTTTTAAGCAACATCCAAATGACAGGTGAGCTACTGGCACCAGCGGCTTCCATGATCGGTTTGTCCGCATTTTCTGGGTAGTTGCTGACTTCGTCGAGTTTGTTAGCCACGCGCAGCAACGCATTGTCAATATCAACGCCAACTTTAAACACCAGGCTAATGGTGCCGTAATCGTTGTAGCTTGAACTTTCCATGCTGACCAGGTTTTGTAGACCCTTTAGTGCATCTTCCTGATCTTCTATAATCTCCTGCTCAATGTCGTATGGAGTCGCACCAGGCCACGTCGTGGTGATGGTGATCTCTGGCAGATCAACGTCAGGTGTCAATTGGACGGGTAAGCTTGTTAAACCGATAATGCCGAAGAGCAGTACCATGATGACAAACACCGCTACTGAAACGGGCTTTTTAATGCTGTAGTGCAATATGCTCATCGAATTAATCCTCTATGACGGTTACGGGTTGATCTGGACGTAAACGCTCATTTCCTTCGATCACGATTGGCATCCCTGCTTGAATATGCGGGCTTTTAATCGCAGCACGATCTCCGCTAAAACTAACAATCTCAATTGGAATAATGGCTGACTTACCCTCTTTGATGCTGTAGATAAAATTCTGGCCGTTAAAGGTCACCAGAGCGTCACGAGGGACGAGAAGTTGCTCGCTTTCGCTGTTGGTTGCCAAACTGACCTCAGCGGACATATTTTCGAAAGGGTGTGTTATCTGTTCAAGTTGAATGCGACTGAAAATGTTTTTAGTTTGCGCATCGACAACAGGGCGAAACCCTTTGTGAACCCCTTTAAGGTGTTGGTTGGTTGCCGGTAACCACACATCAACCTGTTGACCTATGGTGCTAAAGGGCAAAAGGGTTTCACTTGTTGGCACTTGAATAAAGATGTCACTTAACGCACCAATGCGAGCGATAGGACTACCCGTTGTCGCCCAGTTGCCAATATCAATATTTTTTTCGAGAACTCGACCATTAAATGGGGCAAGGATGACACTTTTGTCTTTTTTGATTTGAGTTGATTCGAGCTCGGCAATGTAGGCAGCTTTTTGCGCTTTTATTTCGGCAACCGAGTAAAATAGCTGATCGTATGCTGTAGCGCTAGTCGCCTGTTGTTCAAGAAGTTGCTGATAGCGCGCAAGGTCTTTTTTCTTGTGATCAAGTTTGGCCTGCGTTAAGTCAATCATTGATTGAATTCGCATCAGCTCTTTGTCAATGAAATCAGTATTTAATTGAACAAGGACTTGTCCTTTATTGACATGGTCCCCTTCGCGAAAAAGAACCTTGTCAGCACGACCGCTCACTTCTGC
>MAXR01000355.1 GCA_001751155.1 Desulfuromonadales bacterium C00003068
GGGCGAAAGCCTAAATTCGCTGGTGATTATCGTGATAAGGTCACCGCACCATGTATGGACAGATGTCCAGCACATATTGATATTCCTGCTTACATCGAAGAGATCAAAAACTATCGTTTTGATGAGTCTTTGGCGACAATTCGTGAGCGGATGCCTATTCCAGCTGTTTGTGGTCGTGTTTGCCCTCATCCATGTGAAACAGCTTGCCGACGCGCTCTGATTGATGAGCCAATTAGTATTATGGTTCTCAAGCGTGTTGCCGCCGATCATGAGTGGAAGCATCATAAGCTCTCACCACGGGTAACAAAGCCAGCTACTGGTAAAAAAATTATGGTTGTTGGTGCTGGACCTGCGGGTTTGACCTGTGCTTATTATCTGGCACAGCAAGGTCATAAGGTTAAGATTATCGACATGTTATCAGAGCCAGGTGGCACTGTTGCTGTTGGTATTCCTGACTACCGTATGCCACGTACCCTCCTTCAGCGTGAAGCAGATAATATTGCTGCTCTCGGTGTTGAGATTGAGTACGGCGTTAAGCTCGGTCGCGATGTCTCGCTGAAAGAGCTCAAAGAGCAATATGATGCAGTATTTCTCGGCACGGGTGCTTTCAAGTCAAAGCCAATGGGCGTTGAAGGGGAAGACGAAGGCTATGAGGGCTTCTCTACAGGCGGGATCAACTATCTCCGCGCGGTCGCTCTAAACGAGGGCATGGTTACACCGAAGCGCGTTATCGTTGTTGGTGGTGGTAATACCGCTATTGACTGTGTGCGTGTTGCTTTACGTGAGGGTGCTGAAGATTCTATTTTGGTCTATCGTCGTACCCGTAATGAGATGCCAGCTGAATCGTACGAAGTTGATGATGCCGATGAGGAGAACGTCACATTTGAGTTCTTGGTTAATCCAACTCGTCTTGTTACTGAGAACAATAAGATTACCGGTGTTGAAGTGATCAAAATGGCTCTTGGCGAGCCAGATGATTCTGGTCGTCGTCGGCCACAACCTGTCGAAGGATCTGAGTACGTGATCCCTTGTGACATGGTTATCCCAGCGATTGGTCAAGATCCTGATCTCTCTTACCTTGATGATAGTGATTACGGTATTAAGCAAACCCGTTGGAGCAGTATTGTCACCAACGGTGGCACAATGATGACAGACAATGCTGGTGTGTTTGCCGGTGGTGACTGTGAGTATGGTGCTATGACGGTTGTTCTGGCTGTTGGCCATGGTAAGCGTGCGGCAAGTGTTATGCATCGCTACCTGACTGATGGTGAAGCGATTCTCGATGATGAAGAAGCTTTGGAAGATGTTGTCAATCGTCTCGGTGTTTTTGACGATGATGAGAAACTGCCTCTGTTGGGTGGTCTACATCGTGAGCATCAGCCTAAGATCGATGGAGCAGAGCGGGCAACAAACTACGAAGAGATCGAATTAGCCATGCCTGAAAGTCAGGCTGTGGTTGAGGCAGATCGCTGCTTGCGCTGCTATCGCGTGGCGATGGTTGCCCTCGACAAGTAGTCGATATCGATACTCTGGCGATTGTTATAAATCAAGCCGAAAACGGACACTAGCTTTAGGACTTTCATATGAGCAATAAAAGTGAAAACGCAATGGTTAATCTCACGATTGATGGTCAGAATGTTCAGATCGAATCAGGGGCAACAATTATTGTTGCTGCTGAAAAACTGGGCATAAAAATTCCAACCATGTGCTACCTGAAAAAACTTTCGACCACTGGCGCTTGCCGCGTATGTTTGGTTGAAGTTGAAGGGGTCGCAGCACCGATTACCGCTTGCAATACTGTTGCAACAGAGGGGATCGTTGTCACGACGCAATCGGAGCTTATTGAGCGGATGCGTAAAGATATGATTCGCTTGATGTTGGTTAATCATCCTCTCGATTGCCCTGTGTGCGATTCTGCAGGTGAGTGTGATTTACAGGATATCTGTTTTGATGATCACATCTTAGACCAGCCTTTTACTGCTGAAGATGTTGCGATGCCAAAAGTGACTGACTGGCCACTTATCGAAAACGTTCCTTCACGTTGTGTGTTATGTGAGAAGTGTGTCAAGGTTGGTCGTGAATTGACTGGTATTGGTGATTTCTTCGTAACTGAACGTGGTGATAAGGCTTATATCGGTCGCACCGGTGGCAGCGAAGTTGATCCTTATATTGAAGGTAATGCTGTTGCAGTATGCCCTGTTGGCGCCATGATCTCAAAGCCGTTTAAGCATTCAGCTCGTTGCTGGACTCTTGATAAGATCCCTTCAATTGGTTTTGCCGGCGGTAGTTTAGAGCAGGTTGATCTCAACGTTAAAGAGAACAAGCTGTTTCGCATCACCTCCAAAGATGGCGCAACCATTAATGATGGTTTGTTGAGTTTTGATTCTTCCTTTGGTTATGGTTTTGTCAACGCTCCTCAACGCTTGCTTCAGCCGACACTTAAGCAGGATGGTGAGGCCGTTGTTGTCGATTGGAAGTGTGCTCAATCTGCGATACTCGATAAGTTTAAGGATTTTGGTGGCGCAGCCGTAGCAGGACTTTCGTCGGCTCGTTTGACCGTTGAAGAGAACTACTTATTTCAAAAGTTGTTCCGTGCTGGCTTTGCGAGTAATAATATCGATTCAGATGCCCGTTTCGGCATGATGAAGTCCTCCAATGCGTTATTTAGTACTCTTGGTCTTCGTGGTGCAAGTGCTACGGCAGATCAAATTGCTTGCGCTGATACGGTTTTCGTCTTTGGTTCAGATATCACTTCTGAGCAACCACAGATCAACTATCAAATTCAAAAAGCGTTACGTCAAAATGATGCTCAACTTGTTGTAGCGAATATGCGTAATGTCCGGATTGCTAATCTATCAAACTCATTTTTGAATTATACTCCAGGCAGTGAAACATTGCTACTTGGCGCATTGACTAAGCTGATTGTTGATGGTGGCCTAGCTGCGGAACAGTTTATGAAGCAGTATGTCAAGAATACTGCGGACATCAAGAAGATCATTGCTGCTGTTGATGTAGACGCTGCGGTTTCTGCAACAGGTGTATCACTTGAGTTGCTGCAGGATGCTGCTTCGGCGTTAACAAGCTCTGGTTCTGTTGCATTGGTGTTTGGTGCCGATGTCACTAAGTCAGATCGTTGCGAAGAGATTACGACCGCTCTTGCTAACCTTGCAATTGTCTGTGGTGCGTTAGCGAATGATGCTGGCGGTATATTCCCAGTAGATGAAAGACCTAATACTCAAGGCTTGCTTGATGCCGGCGTTTGCTGTGAGCAGTTACCTGGTTACCAAGATTATGCTGATGCTTCGGCTAAGTTCGCTAAAGCATGGGGTCTTCAAGCGTTACCTCAGGGCGGTATGAATGCCTTAGAGATTTTGGCTGGTATCGAAGCGGGAACAATCCGTGCTCTTTATCTTGCTGGTACAAATCCTCTCGTTACCTTCGCTGATAGTTCACGCTGGAAAAAAGCGTTGGATAAGGTTGAATTCTTAATTGTACAAGATATTCTCAGCTCTGAATTGACCGAAATGGCTGATGTTGTTTTGCCCGCTGCAGCTTATGCTGAAAAATCAGGAACCTATATCTCCTGTGATCATCGTGCTGGAATGTTGGCAAAATCAATTAAGCCTGCGGGCGATTGCCGTAGTGATAAGCAGATTTTTGCTGAATTGTTTAGTGGTGTTCGCGGTGCAGAGCAGAGCGTGTGTAATCAAGAGATTTTGGCTGAGTTGGCAGGGTTATCTGACCTGTTCAGTTCTGTTGCGGTGACGGGTGATGCTTATACCAGCTCTTGTCAAAAGGCTGGCTACGTTCCTGCCGCAGCATCATTGTCCTTCTCTGAATTTGCTCCCCTGCAATCCGTTAAGGGTGTGCAGCTTGTAACGGGTAAAATGCATGCCCATACAGGGGTGACATCAACCTATGCAGCGGGTGCGCTAGAAATTGCTCCAGCTGGTTATGTTGAGATTAGTCAGGCTGATGCGGATCAGATCGGTGTTATTGATGGGGCTCAGTTAAGCGTCAAGGGCCCTGCTGGAACAGCGGTAGGTGTTGCACGTGTTAGTAGTTGTGTGCCACAAGGGGTTGTTTTTGCTCCGTACCATTTTGCCGAATTAAATATCCAGCAAGTTGTTTCTGCTGGTCAAAATGTTGTGGCTGTTGAGCTTGCAAAAGCCTAAACGATACAACTGCTAATAGTTCTAAAAGAAAAGGCCTCGACAATTGTCGAGGCCTTTTTAGGTTTATATTCGAATTTATTGTTAACGACAGTCGATGATTGCTTGTCGTGCCAGTTCGTCGCAGCGCTCATTCTCTTCGTGTCCAGCGTGACCTTTAACCCACTTCCAGCGCACGCTATGGCCATTTGTTGCTGCTTCTAGGCGTTCCCATAGATCGCGATTGAGCACTGGTTTCCGTTGTGAGTTTTTCCAGCCCTTTTTCTTCCAGCCCTCAATCCACTCTGTCATCCCTTTGCAAACATACTGAGAATCTGTTGTCATGATGACTGTGCTTGGCTTTGTGAGTGACTCAAGGCCTGCAATCGCGCCCATCATCTCCATGCGGTTATTGGTGGTGTCGGCAGCGTAGCCGCTGAGCTCTTTGGTGTGTGGGCCGTAGCGCAAAATTGTGCCATAACCACCAGGGCCAGGGTTGCCACTACAGGCACCATCGCTAAAAATTTCTACAGTTTTTGTTGGTTGAATTGTCATCAGATGATTGTAGCACAAAATTGCTTCTGATTTTGGTGGTAACGACAGTTTTATGCTGCATGGTTAGCGGGGTTTTAAATCGCTCAAGTGGTGGTGTTCCCTCAGGCGATCAACTCACTGATGGTTCATTGTGTTCTTCCGCGCTGATCGGCAGCTTGATGGTAAAGTTGGTGCCTTGGCCGACCTCGCTGACCACCGTAATTTCACCGTGATGTTTCTGGATGATATCGTAACAGATACTCAGACCCAGTCCGGTCCCCTTGCCAACATCTTTGGTGGTGAAAAACGGTTCAAAAATACGGGAAAGAAATTCCGGTTCGATCCCGGTGCCATCGTCACTGATTTTGATCACGATCCAAGAGCCTTCTGTCAATGTCTGAATGGTGATGGTTCCAGGTTGCTCCATTGCTTGAGCGGCATTGACCAACAGATTGAGAAAAACCTGATTGAGCTGCTGGGCATTGCAGTTACAGTCGGGAATATCCTGATAGTCTTTGGTGATAGTGGCTTTATACCTAATTTCGTTTTGGCCAATGCTTAAGGCGGAATCGAGACATTGATGCAGGTTGGCGTGGGACATGCCGGTGTCATCTACCCGGGAAAAACTTTTTAGATTTTGGACGATGGTTTTAATTCGCTCGGCCCCTTCAAGAGATTCCTCAATCAGGTCATTTATGTCGTCTTGGACGAATGAAAGTTTTAGCTGCTTTTGATGCTGTTGAACTGCAGCCGAGATCTCCGTGTCCTGCTGCTTGGCAATGATCTCTTCGAGAAAGGTGATATGCTGGTTGAGTTTTGCTGCATACTTACCCAAACTGGATAAATTACTGGTGATAAAACCTGTCGGATTGTTGATTTCATGAGCCACGCCAGCGGCCAGTTGGCCGATTGACGCCATTTTCTCTTGATGGACCATTTGGCTTTGTGCCGCTTTTTGGTGCGCGTAGGCTTCTGACAGTTCCAAATTGATCTTCCATATGGCCGTGTTGTCGTGCAACGTGACCACTTGTACGATCTGTGAGTCGATTGTACTCCCTTCAAACGGGAAAATTTGATAGTGCAGCCATTTCCCCCGCTTGTGATCATAAAATTCATCATTGAGGGGAAGATTGGCTAACGTTGAAAGTTCATCGGGTAATAGATCGCGCCAATCGGAACCGATCGCTTCAGCAATTGTCAGGCCCATCATGGTAGTAATCGCTTTATTAATACGACGGATCTTACCCTGTTCATCCGCTAGAATGACCACATCGTTGATGCAATCTAGCGACCACTCCCACTCTCTTTTGCCTGTTTCCACTTGGGAGAAAAGTGCCTGTAGTTGCTGGTGCTGTTCTTCGATCTGCTGCTGAACCCGCAGTCTCTCGTTGATATCTACTTTGACCACAAGAAAATGGCTGATGTCGCTGTCGTCATCGAAGATGGGTGTGATCCGTTGGCTGTACCACTGCTGACCCCCTTTTTGCCGTTTCAGACACACCTCTTCAGTCCAGAGGTTGCAGGCTGCAATATGTTGTCGAATTTCCATACCCGCTGTTTTTGTTGGATCCAGAATCGGCAGCAGTTCGCCCGAGGATACTTTAAAGGGCGTGTTTTGGTAGAGATTAAAAGCCGGGTTGACATATTCAACCATGCCATTTATGTCGGTAATAGCAACTCCCATCAGGTTCTGTTCAACCGCTAGGGCTAGTTTTTGTCCTGCATCCTGAGCTTTTTTTGTTTCGTTGATATCGACAAAATTACCGATATGGCCGAGCATGGTGCCATCGCTGTCACAAAGGGGGGAACAGTTATGTTCAAACCAGGTAATTTGACCTGAATTATTAATAATGCGCAGCTGGATTGTTTCATGGTTATCGGTTTCGTGCTTCTGTCGCCAGTTATTGATATCGTTTGGGTGGATAATGCGTTCAAGGAGGTGACAGTTTTCAATAAAAGAACTGGCAGAGTAGCCAGTAAGTTTAAGGCAGGAGTCAGAAATAAAGCGTGTCTGACCGTTCTGGTCGCGCAAGATCATGAATTCATGACTGTACTGGGCGCAACTTTTTAACAGTACCTGTTGTTCACTNNTAACGTCGTCAGCAGTTTGTCGCAGAATTGATCCGTCACAATAAGATCCTTTGCCTTGTGCGGCGAGTTTTACAGAAGTGATCTCCGAAAAATGTTCGGGGTGGCGCACTAAATACCGTGGGGAAACCCTTTTCCCCAAATCTGAAAGGCTGTACTGAACCTTCTATAATGATTACATCAATATATATTAGACCGGCGGGGTGTGAAAGTTATTTCAAGTTGCCTGCCAGTTAAAATTAGCTTATAGGGGCGAGGATGGCGGCTATCTATCGCCGTAGCAGCTCAGCCGCAATTTGCTCTGGTTGACAGGTGACAGTAAGATCAACTCTCAGGGGCCTATTCACTCTCTGGTGCGCTGAGCGGTAGCGTGATGGTAAAGATGGTGCCGCGCCCCACCTGGCTGTCGATGTCGATGGTGCCATGATGGTTTTTGATGATTTCGTAGACAATACTCATTCCCAGCCCAGTCCCTTCGCCGACCTCCTTGGTGGTGAAAAATGGATCAAAGATCTTAGTGAGATGTTCTTCGGCAATTCCACAGCCATTGTCGGCAATTGAAATAACAATCGTGTCGTCAACACAACCTGTTGTCAC
>MAXR01000356.1:0-808 GCA_001751155.1 Desulfuromonadales bacterium C00003068
GCACAAAGATAGGATTGCAAGAGAAGCTGAAAAGGTTAAAAAAAAGCATGAAGATCAGCTGCTGGCGCAGCAACTTTTGGAGCAACGTCAGCAACAATATACTGTTGATGTTGTGAATATAGAGCAGCGACTCAAGGAGATTGAGGTTGTATTTACACCCTCAATAATTGCTCAAAACGATCCCTGATTTTTTAGATAAATCTCAAAGATCTCTGCGTTATGCCATTCAATAATATTTCCTATTAAATTGTATATCTTAATATAATCTTTGTTTTCCTAAATCGTCATATTTCATAAAAGTTTTAAGATCCTCGATAAAATTTTCATCTAAATTATCATAGCTTCTCTTCATTCTTTTATATTTTCCTTCTTGTCCTTTTTTCTTTGCTTTGGATATTCCCCTAATTAAATAATGGTATCTCACTAATTCTTTTGTGTACTCAGACATTCTCCAATTTTTTATAATTTGATATGATATTTCCTCATGATTCGTAAATGAATATTCTCCTGTTTGTTTATCCTTTTCATCCTGAAAAGCAACATAAGGTTTGCCAATATCATGAAAAATAGCAGCCGGGATCATCTTATAATTCTTATCTTTTAAAGCATGAATCGTAACGGCCAATGTATGTTTCAAAATGCCATATTTATGGTAATTGTTTTGTCTTAAAAATAATGTTTTCAAAAATGTTTTTGTTAAATATCTTTTTTTCATTTTACCTATGCTTCCATTGTAAATTATAAGAATCTTTATCCACAGACGGTGGTGGAAAGTTTGAATAATCCCAAATACCTCTCAGCTTTGATC
>MAXR01000356.1:829-2055 GCA_001751155.1 Desulfuromonadales bacterium C00003068
TCAAAATACATCACCCCCGGAGGTCTATCGGCTAAGACTGGCGGAAGATCAGTGGGTGACTTGGGAAGAATTAATGGCAAAATATCATCTGCTTTAGCAAAGTAAATATCGGGATACCCGATTCCCCCGACAAATTCAGCTTTACCTGACGTTTCTAATTTTTTCAGCCAGTCGAGACTGCAGTCATTGCTAACCCATGTTGCAAGAAGTGATTCGTTTGGCAGCATAAGTTCGTAAGAGGTTTGACCTGGATTTTGTATGTAAATGCTTATTTGATAGCCCAGCATCGGTTTCCCTTTCTTGTCGGTTGATTCGAACAGAAGAAAACTTTGTCCTCAGGGCAAGGTCAGAGTTCATAGGCTTTGCCATATGAACGACTCAATGTTACCCCTTTAGCTGAGTTGTCCCCACAACTAGCAACTAAAGGAGTAAGTCATGAGTCGTTTTTCGAAGCTATAACAAAGGTTATGGCACTGTTAGTACCATGTAATTTGGGTTCCAAATTTTCGATATTTAGCACCCCAAACAGTCAAAAATTGGAACCAGATCAAGCGATTCCTTGAAAGTCGTGAACAATTGAACAATAGTGCTGACAATGGTAGCGAGTTAAGAGCGAAATTTTCATAAGTCCTTTTAAAAGTTATTTACGAAAATTCGCCTGCAGAGCGTGGGTCGCTAATCAGGTAATTTGATGTTGGTAGTTCCATGGCTGTGTCTCCTGAAATGTCCAACAAGTTATTTGTCTATGGTACTGATATTACGATAATTATATAGCACTCTTGGCTGTGGTTGTCTTGAGAAATGTCCTGTCAGTTGAGCACATGAAATAGGGGGTATGCTTGCGAATTATGGTTTTTAGCGAACTTCTTTAAAGCAGCGAGGTTTCACTTCCGTGTCCCAAAAATGTCCCCAATAAGCAAAAATACAAACAAAAAAAGGGTTACGCAATTGCGTAACCCTTTGATTTTTATTCTGGTGCCNNTCCATTTTAGTAGCAAAAGGTGGAGCACAGCTACATAAACAGAGTAAATACCTATAATGACTAATCTTGGTGCCGAAGGCCGGAATCGAACCGGCACGACCAGAAGCCATCGGTTTTTGAGACCGACGTGTCTACCAATTCCACCACTTCGGCACAAGCAAAACGGAGTATAGAGATAAGGGGGCGATGGGTCAAGCATTTATCTTGTGAAATTGTTTTTTCTTTGATCTGGTGTTTATTTACA
>MAXR01000356.1:2068-3846 GCA_001751155.1 Desulfuromonadales bacterium C00003068
GATGGTAAGGGTGGTGGTGTCTGTGGTTTATGTCGCTTTCATTGTCGTATAGGCAAGGGTAAAAGAGGCCGTTGCGGGGTAAGGGAGAACCGTGATGGCGTTTTGTATAGTCTTAATTATGGTTTAGCTGTGGCAAATTATGTCGATCCGATTGAGAAGAAACCTTTTTTTCATGTTTATCCCGGTACGAAGAGTTATTCAATTGCGGCAATGGGGTGCAATTTCCGCTGCTTGCATTGCCAAAACTATTCGATCTCTCAGGTTGACTCGACTGTGGAGGTTATCGCTGGTGTGCCATTGTCGCCGCAACAGGTTGTTGATGAGGCCTTAGTTGCGGGGTGTCAAAGTATTGCCTACACCTATAGTGAGCCAACGGTGTTTTTTGAATATGTTTATGAAACGGCTCAATTAGCGCGCGCGGCCGGTTTAGCGAACTTATTTGTCAGTAATGGCTATATTGCTAAGGAGCCGTTGCGTTTGCTCGCGCCGTTGATGGATGCGGCAAATATTGATTTAAAAGGGTTTTCAGCTGATTTTTACCGCAAGGTGTGTGGTGGCGATCTTGAACAGGTGTTAGAGAGCATCCTTTGTTATCGTGAGTTTGGTATTTGGTTGGAGTTGACGACGTTGTTGATCCCAGACTATAACGATGATGAGGGAGAATTGCAGGCGTTGGCGGCGTTTATTGTTGAAAACTTGGGAGAGGATACACCGTGGCATGTCACGGGATTTTATCCCACTTATCGGCTTACCGATGTTCCGCCTACTCCAGTGGAAACATTATTGAAGGCGCAACAGCTTGGCTTTGATGCTGGCTTGAATTATGTGTATATTGGCAATACTCATAAGGATGGTGGTGAAAACACGTTTTGTTCTTCATGTGGGCAAAGAGTTATTGTTCGGCGTGGCTTTGATGTTGTATTAAATCGGGCCCCAAATGGCCATTGCCTCAACTGTGGCACAATCATCGCTGGCGTGGGGATGGAACAGCTAAATTAAGGGAGCTTTTATGTCACAACCAATTGATAGACGGCGTGTTGATGATGGCCGTTATGCAAATGATCGGCGTGAGCGTCGTGAACGAAGAATGGGGCCCGATACCTGGACGCGTTCGCTGCGGTGGTTTGCTTTTTCAGGTTGGAGTTTGGTTTTGGGGGCGTTTTTTTTGGTGAGTGTTGCTAAACCAAGATCGACCACTTTTTTTGCGCGGATGAATAATTTATCAATGGACCATGGCTGGAACATGGAGTTGATGAATTATGTGTTTTGGATGTTGTTTGGCGGCATTATTGTGGGCTTGTTGGGCCTTGTGGTCAATCTAATGCGGCGGCGGCGCAAGCACGATTTTTTTTATTTCTCACTCATGGCACTTGGCGTTATTTCGGTGGTTAGTTTCTTTTGGGTGTTTAATCTGTGATGGCGTCGTAAAAAGTCCGCCACCTGCGTTGCAGCGCTTGTTCAATCTGTAGAAGTGGGCGTGAGCCAAAAGTCGTTGGCACTGAGTGGATCGTAAAAACGCAGCTGTCCATAGCCTGTAATTGGGTGTTTTTTTTCTGACGGATTGCCCTCGTGGAGCAGGCGGTCAACGGTGATAAAGCTACCGAGGGCGGCACCATGTTTATCGAGTGCTTGGATAGCATACGCTGAACAGGTTGGGTACATTGGGCAACGCGGGCTATCTACCACAGAGATATAACGCTGAAAGAAACGAACTCCCAGTTTAAGTGGGTTGAGCGGTTCAGCATCAGTTGAGTGTTGCTGCGGCGTGGCGGTTTGTC
>MAXR01000357.1:0-729 GCA_001751155.1 Desulfuromonadales bacterium C00003068
TTTACACGGTCAACATAGGACTGTGCGTTCTCTAGGAAAATACCGCCGCCCCAGGCAGCCTGCATTTTCAGAACAGTTGTTTCCGCTTTAGCAATCGAAGGCACCGCCAGCGTTGCGCCGGCGGCAGTTGCAGCAAGTGCACTCCCTTTCATGAACTTTCTGCGGTTTAGGTTGTCAGTCATTGATATTTCCTCCCAGAAATTAGCGGTGAATCCGCTAGGCCGATTAATTGGTAATAAAACTTAACCAAATTTGCCGCCAATATGCAATAGTTTAATTGTAGTACTATTGACGCAAAGTCAGGTTGTGGGATAATTTTTGAACCTAAAGGTTGATGTGGCCCTTTCCCTTTTGAATTGTCCAGTTGCGGAAAAAGATTATATGTTTCAGCCTGCTATCCATCATGCAATTTAGTTGTTTGTTTGATGTTTTTCATACGTTTGCGCTCGACATCTCAGTAGGCGGTAATCTGACCGGTTCGAGCAAATTATTCGACGCGTCAATCTTTCGACGTAATCCGGCAATCTTTGAATGCAACCGCTCGCGGGGATTTTCATACTGGCTCTTGTAGTGCAATCCTTTGCATATCCGACATGTGAATATAGGGCCACCATATTACACTGAACTACGGCCGCTACAGCTTGGAGATTTCTATGTCTCGCGACAGAATTATCAAATGATAAATGCTGTGAAGATTGCGCATCGATTTTCAGTCGTATTTGTGAATAT
>MAXR01000357.1:799-1513 GCA_001751155.1 Desulfuromonadales bacterium C00003068
TTACTATCATAATCCGCGTGTCGGGGGTTCAAGTCCCTCTCCCGCTACCATTTCTTCATAAAAATTAGTGGCTTATTTTTCACGAATTTGTCTGACACTACATCTAGTGGTGGCCAAAAAGTGCACGTGCCTTGCCTAGAGCAGTTTTGAGTGCGAAATGTTGCACGAAAGCTGCACAAAAACTTACGTGTAGTGTCCAAAACAGGCTTCGGTTCTTCGCATTAGTTCAGCGTTACAAACCGTGTTTCAACTTATATGCCTCTCTATCATTAATCCCCATAGAGAACAAAACCCGTTCTTTTTGTTTGTTAAACCACTCTGGATTAAAAGCACCTTCTTTTACTACTAAAGCAACATCAATACGCCCGTCTTTAACGTAACGCGAAAATTCCTTCGCTCGACGCGCTTGCCGGCCGTCATAGTTTTTTCCGTTTAGTCTGTACCTAGGTATACTTTCCTCACGTTGCTTAGTCGGCTTTTCGTATCTACCTTCTATGATTTCTCTTATTTTTGGATCTACTAATTCTTCGTATAGATCTTCAATATTAAACCCAAATTTTTCCAATATATCGTTGATTGACACAATTGCTTCTCTCTTGCGCAGTTCAATCTTAATGCGTTCTACTTCGGCGTCGTATTTTGTAATTTTGGCAAGCCGCTCCAATTGAGCAACACTCATATCGGGATAGTAATCTTCGAAACTATGCTCGTTGG
>MAXR01000357.1:1521-2519 GCA_001751155.1 Desulfuromonadales bacterium C00003068
TTTGATTACTTTAAATAACAATATCACCGATTTACATAATAACAATATAATAATAGTTCGCACCAAATTTTACTTCTTGTTTTTCCAGTCAGCCTCAAGCGGCTAGGATAAGCCTGCTTTTAAGTAGGGCAACTTATAATAATCACAGTTAACAAAGCCTTACAGGGGTGCATTCATATTCCCGGTGACTCAAGGATTGAGCTCAATGAATGAATTGCGATTCATTTAGGTTAGATATAACAATTTAAATTACTATTACTTCTTGAAGATATTACTATTAGTTTCTAATTAACCTACTAGAAGCAAAATAGGAGTCGATATCCGCTAAGAAAACTTTCCGAACCGGAAACCTTCGTTTTCCACTTGTGGCTATGGAAAAGCATTTAGCGGATTCAGATTTATAGATTATGGGATTTTCTAGAACTAACATTACGCAACTCGCAGGCAATCGCTTGCAGATTTATAACCGTCAAGAACTAGCAAATGATTGGTGGACCGCGCGTACACGTAAAATTAACGCTGACGGTTATTACACAAAATCTATGAATACGACTGACAAGGCTATCGCAGAAACGAATGCAGTTGTCTGGTACAACAATCTACTGGTTCGTATTGATCAAGGCTATGTGCCCGTATCAAAAACTGTCAATCAGATCTGTGATCTTTATCTCAAGCAAATGAAAAAAGAAGTTGCTCGTGGCGATCGCTCACAGCGCAATCACGATGATTATGAAATCGTCGTTGATAAGTTTATCCGCGAGTATTTTGGTAAAAAGCAAATTGATCGTATTCCCACTAAAGACGTTGAGAATTTCATAATTTGGCGGCAGGACTACTATCTGACGGGTAAGGGGGCGGCACAAAAAACCGTCACATAAATGCAAATCGTTGCTCTACAATCCCATGTAAATGATAGGTTTGTATTTTTTCAAGCTATCCCGCGACCTAAGTCATTGATTGTAGGGATAATCATAATCCGCGTGTTGGGGGTTCAAGTC
>MAXR01000358.1 GCA_001751155.1 Desulfuromonadales bacterium C00003068
GAAAAATATCCTTGTCAGACAGAGAACCTGAACGAGCTTCCTTGAGGATCAGGGCACCACCGTAGGAAAGTCCCAGCAACACTCCCGCCATTGTCATAGTGGTTGCTTTTTCTCCGATACCCATAATTCTCAAAAAAGGAGATAAGCCCTTTGCGATAAGCGGAGTGATCTTCAAGACATCAAGAATTTTCAATCCGAACAACAGCGCAAGAATAATCCAAAATATTGAAATAAGTGATTTGATACTACTTAGCGCCCATGGCAGCCAATTTTGTGGTGCTGAATGAATAGAAAGAAAAACAACTTCTGCCGGTTGTTGGAATTGCTCAATTCCGCCATAGAGGACAGATAGCAGCATTGCGTAACCTAGAGCGCAAATTATTCGCAGGCTCGTTGTGAACAGAATACCAGCACCAGCTTTCTGGGCAACGCGCTGCTCTATGGGCAAAGAATGGGCAATTAATATCATGGATCCAAGCACGGTGGCTTGAGCGATAGTCAAAGGGTGTTGCGGCAGCAGGGTGATCAAGGCCGCTGCGCCACCGTAAATATTAACAACCATGGCAGTAACCCAGACAAATCCCATCTCGCCGGGAAGTCCAACCAGCTGCATCACGGGAGAAATAACTCGACCGATCACCTCAATAACCCCGAACTCGACACACAGGCGCACCAGAATCATCACCGGAACCATGATTTTAATCAGTTCCCAGTACAGACAAATAGTGTCGCACAACAATTTTTTAGTAGCGATTACAATCCTAGCCATCCGCAAGCTCCCAACAATGAAGTGAATGACACGATATGCTACTTAGCTCAGAATTTAGCTTTAAACATTGTGCTAATTTGAGATATAATTTTAAAAAACTGACATAAATGGAGGAAAGTTGCGAATGGACGCAATTGACGGAAAGATTGTCGAAATACTACAACACGATGCAAGCTTAACCAATATTGAGTTGTCGGAGCGAGTGAACTTATCTCCTTCAAGTTGCCTACGTCGGGTTCAACGTTTAAAAGATCAGGGTGTATTAGTTAAAACGGTCGCCTTGGCAGATCCCGACAAACTTAATCGTGGCCTCATGGCAATTGTCGATGTAACGCTAGAACGTCATGGAGCTGATGCCCGCCAGATATTTATAGATAAATTGATTTTGGAGCCCGCAGTGGGTCAAGCTTATGGTGTTACTGGAGAGACTGATATCGTCCTGATCATGAACTTAACGGATATGAAAGAATATCGTGATATTTGTGATCGACTGTTTACCCATGACGCCAATATCGTCAAATTCCGCACTCTGTTTGCAATGGAGTGCCACAAATACGATACAGCTATTCCAGTCAATGTTACCTAACAGACCGTTGGATCGATCCCGACGTATCGTGCGCACGATATTGGCTAGTCTTGGCGGCACGTCACCCCCTGAAAAACAGGAGTAAAAAATGAACAACAGATGTAGTTGGTGTGGAAATGACCCGTTCTATACCGCCTATCATGATGAGGAATGGCGCATTCCTGTTCATGACGACCGATTACTGTTTGAATTTCTGATTCGGGAGGGTGCTCAAGCAGGACTGAGTTGGCTGACAATCCTAAAAAAGAGAGATCAAGAGACTTGGCCGACAGATAGTTTAATCTGACCGCACAAATTCGGACGCATCATCGAGCCTAAGACATAAAAAAGCCCGGCAGGCTCTCGGCCTGCTGGGCTTAAATAACTATTTTTGTACTTTTTATATACGGAAATAAAAAGGGTGAAATTAAAAGGGGATTTCATCATCAGGATTAAATGCTGGCTCTTCATAAACAGGTGCGGGTCGCTGTTGAACAGGCTGAGCTGGTTGAGGCGCAGCATAACCTTGATTCTGATTCTGACCACCACCTTGTGCAGGTTGAGTTTGCTGAGCTTGAACAGGTCGAGCTTGGGCAGATTGAGCTTGCTGAGGCTGGGCAGGTTGAGCTTGACGCTGTTGACCGCCACCATAGCCACCGGCGTTGTCGTACTGACCGCCACCTTGTGAGTCATCACTAGCACGACCGAGCATTTGCATCTGATCCGCTACGATTTCGGTTGAATAGCGGTCATTGCCATCACGATCTTGCCACTTGCGCGTCTGTAGCTTGCCTTCGATATAGACTTGCTTACCTTTGTGTAAATACTTGCCACAAATTTCAGCCAACTGACGCCAAACAACAATATTGTGCCACTCCGTTTTGCTCTGCCGGTTTCCTTCGCGGTCTTTATAACTTTCAGTTGTCGCGATAGAAAAGTTAGCGACTGCAGCCCCAGCAGGTGTATATTTGAGCTCAGGGTCTTTGCCTAGGTTGCCAACGAGAATCACTTTATTCACTGACATCAGTATTCGTCCTCCATTCGTGTAAATTGCCAATTATTAGTGTCATTTGCCAAAAGAATTATCACTGAAGTGCAACACGTTAGAGCAATTCACCGATCGCTTCGCTAACGACAAAATAGCAAGTTTCATTTGATGACTTTTTTGAACGAACCATAGTACACGTTTGGAAAGACGACTTAAAGTCAATTTTCCTAAATCAAAATTTCACAAATTAACGTTTTAGACTTCCCGAGCATTTCGCAACAACTTCCAGCGTCCCTGCTCAGCCCCCCTTGTGCTCAGCCAGCCGCGTTGGGCTGATTTCTGTGTCACTTTAGATTGGCATATCTTTAAAAATAGTCAAAACAACATTCAAAACATAAAATCCAAACCAAACAATTTCAACTCAAAAGCATCAGCAACAACTCACAACTTGCTGTAAAAACAAGTACTTACAGACTTCCAAACACCGTTCAAGTAACAGTTGTCTCGTATGCTACAACGACCGTGACACACCTGTACCGTCCTTCCACAAATAAAAATCCGAACCATCACACAATAAAAACACATGCAAAAACAATAAGTTGAACCTCCACAGACACCAGTACAGCTTGATGGCTCAACAATTGCAAAATTACAACGTAGAACTAAGCAAACACGACTAAATAAACCAAGGTGATTTTTCCAAGCAAAATTACCACGGACAAACATTCTACATACCACTAATTCAGAAAGGAGTCGCACCAACGGACATAGCCTTTACTGCCACATTCTCAAAAAAAAACTAGGGAATTTATTTCCCCACAAAACAAAAACCAGAAAAACCTAGAGAAAGGAAAGAGCGACATGGAGAACATAGGTACATATATTATCTGGATTATCATGGCATGTGCTGTAGCTGGAGCAATTGCCTCGCTTCGAGATGAAGAGAAGGGTCTTGGGGGAGAATTTATTACAGGGTTACATAGCATCGGACCAATCTTTATTCCGGTAGCTGGAATTATGGCGGCCATTCCTTACCTGTCAAAATTTATCAATGCAGTCTTTGGTCCTTTGTATAATGCACTTGGCTCAGATGCCGCCATCGCGGCAACGACTTTTATCGCTGTTGACATGGGCGGCTATCAGCTCGCCGATGCGCTGGCCCAGACCCGCGAGGCCTGGGTAATAGCCATGGTAACAGGCTACATGGCGGGTGCCACCATCGTCTTCTCAATTCCTGTCGGCTTGGCAATGCTGGACAAGCGTGATCACAAATATATGGCGCTGGGGGTTATGGCGGGAATTCTGAGTATCCCCATCGGGGTATTTGTTACCTGCATCATTACGATGGTGACCAATGTTCAGGTGCGGGACATCGTATCTGCTAATGCAGACGCGGCCTATGTTCTAGCTCTTTCCCTAGGTGGCATTCTTGCCCACCTTACACCTTTGATTATCTTCTGTCTGGCCATGGCTGTTGGCCTGTGGTTGGTTCCGAGTATCATGGTTCGTGGTTTCCTGGCTTTCGGTAATACCATGACCGCAACGCTTAAATTAGTGTTGGTATTCAGCATTGTTGAGTATTTCACTGGCGCTTTCAGCACCATACTAGGCGGCTGGGGCTTTGATCCTATCATCGCTGACACCGTAGACCAGTTCCGCGCCCTCGAAATTGCTGGCTATATCGGCATTATGCTGTGTGGTGCATTCCCCATGGTTTACCTGATTCAAAAACACTTAGCTCGCCCGATGGAAGCAATTGGTAGCAAGCTAGGCCTTGAGAGTAATGGCGCAGCCGGTATTCTGGCCGCTGCGGCCAATATCCTGGCGATGTTCCGCCTTATCGGTGATATGCGCGCCAAAGACAAAGTTCTGTGCATCGCATTTTCAGTATGCGCTGCTTT
>MAXR01000359.1:0-1598 GCA_001751155.1 Desulfuromonadales bacterium C00003068
AAACCAGTTTCAGCGGCATCATCCGCCAGTGCGGTGCCCTCCTCCTCAAACCCTGAATTTTGATGTTTTTCACTCAATGAAACCATGTGCCCCGTTAGAAATCGATTCTTTGGCTTTGCTGCATACTTCACAAGTATATTTCAAGAGAAAACATGTCCACCATTCCTGTGGATAAGTCTGTTGGTAAAATTCTGATCTTAACGAAATATCCAGCAATACTTGAAAAGGTTACTCATTGGTTAAAAAATAGGCAGTTTACTAAGTGGCTGTTATTACAACGTAATTTTTATTTTCCAGGCAATTTATTGAAATAGCTAACAGAATCGTTACTAAATGGTCAAAGATAGCGGTCAAGTGGAAAAGTTTATTTTTATTTGAAATATCGAGTATTATTTTACCTTACTGAAAAGGTTAAATTTTTTACTCAACCCCAAGAACATCTGGCGTTTTCCAAGCTAAATGTTGACCGCCGTCCAGACAAATAAGTTGCCCCGTCATCCCGTCTATTTCCAGAATAAAGTCCAGCGCTTTACAAATTTCATCGGGGCTGGAACCCCTCTCCAGAATTGTAGCGGCTCGTTGTTTTGCAAAATGCTCTGACGACTGGCGCGTTCCCTGCATCGTAGGTCCGGGACCAATTGCGTTAACGCGCACGTGCGGGGCCAAAAACTGTGCAGCCGTTTGCGTAAACGCCCAAAGCCCAGCTTTGGCCAACGTGTATGTCGCAAATTCGGGCGTCAGTTTTCGCACACGCATATCAACCATGTTAACGACACAGGCACTGGCAACAGGTTCGCCATTTTCATCCATGATAGCTTTTGGGACTTGCTTGGCGAATGCTTGCGTCAGAAAAACCGGGGCACGGNNGCAGTTTCCAGATTGTCATACTCAAAAATCGAAGCGTTATTTATCAACACGTCCAGAGATGACCCAATTACTTCAATAGCGCGTGCGACCAACGTTGCAGTGTCCGCGGTATTCAGCAAATCGGCATGCACAATCGCAGCCTTAACGCCAAACGCGCGGGCGGCCTCGGCCGTCTCCTCCGCGTCGTCAGCACTACTGGAATAATGAAGCACAACATCATGGCCTTTAGAGGCCAGGTGCAAAGCCATGGCGCGCCCTAAACGCTTCGCGCCTCCGGTAATTAACGCTGCCATGTGATCCTCCGGTTAATGTAGCATTGCGGTTATATACACCACATATGCCGCTAAATATATAAATCCCCATATACGGGAAAGTTTCAACCGAGAAAACACGAATAAGGCGAGCGCTATCGAAGACGCCAGCATGATCCACAGATCGCCATTCAAAAAACGTGGCGCAACGTCCAGTGGTCCAAAGAAACTGGCTATTCCCATGATGGCCAGAAGGTTGAACATGTTGGAGCCAATCACATTCCCCAACGCGACATCTGCCTGTCGGCGCAACGCGGCAGCAACAGTCGTCGCCAGTTCTGGCAGCGAAGTACCAATCGCAACGATCGTCAATCCAACGACCTCTTCAGAAACGCCTTTGTCTTGGGCAATACCCAATGCGCCTTCGATCAGAATGTCAGCACCGAATGGCAAGCCAATAATGCCCGCGATCATATAGGC
>MAXR01000359.1:1636-3188 GCA_001751155.1 Desulfuromonadales bacterium C00003068
GCTCTTCAGAGGTCACATTATCGATATTAACAGACCGTCTGGCCTTACGTGCAGAATGGAAAGCGTCGCCAAGCATCGCGGCCAGCAATGCAAGTAAAACGATCCCGTGCCAGATATAAAGTGGACCCAAAAAACATAGCGCAGTAAACACAAGCGATGCCGCAATCATCTGGATATAGGTGCGCTTCGTGTCACATCGGCTCGTATCAAGTGTGAAAAATAATGCGGGAACACCAAGCACTAAAAGCACGTTAGCAATGTTGGAGCCAACGACATTTCCCAACGCGATCCCGGGTGCGCCTTCAAGTGCGGACTGGATTGCGATCAATAGTTCCGGCGCGGATGTACCGAACCCGACAATCGTAAAGCTGACTATTAAGGCGGGAATTCCAAGGCGCAGGCTAAGCGAAACCGCGCCCTTTACCAAAAAGTCCCCTGCAACGAGCAGTATCCCCAGACCAGCAAGAACTAATACCATATCCATGTAATTATTGCTGTCCCTTCAGGCGGCGCTTACTTAGCGCTTTTCTCGCATTTGCACGGATCGATGCCAATCAGATAATTACCACAGGTTTTACACTTTTTCGCACGGGGCAAATCGCGTAGTTTACGGATTTTTAATATCCGAAGCTTACCGAACATGCCGAGCACCAGAATTATAATCAAAAATATAGAAACCGCTTTAACCATGATCGAGACCTTACAATCCGAAGCGGGACCAGTTCAAGCGGTCCTCCACATCTGAAATCACGCTGGCAGCCCCGAACTTGTTTAACAACGACCGCCTCGGCCCATGTACAGGCAGGCGAACTTCGTCCCCGAACAGTTCTTTCATCTTCGGAACCAGATGGCCGATCCCGTCAACCAACCCGTTTTCAACCGCCTGCGCCCCAACCCAGATNNCCAGATATCGCCGGTAAACAAATCCGTACCTGTAATCCGATCACCACGGCGCAAGGTTACCTGTTCGATGAAATTATCATGAATAACCTTCTGAAGTGCTTTCACACGTTCGATATCTTCGTCCTTTGCAGGGCGGAACGGGTCCAGCATCGATTTGTCTTCACCAGCCGTATAAACGCGCCGCTCAACACCTTGACGCTCCATCAGTTCGCTAAAACCAAAGGACGCTGAAATCACTCCAATTGATCCGATGATCGAACTGCCATCCACGTAAATTTCGTCTGCGCAAGTCGCCAACCAGTATCCGCCAGATGCTGCGACATCCTCACAAAACGCGTAAACTTTGATCTCTTTTTCGTCCGCCAACCGTCGAATACGTGCCGCAATCAGCGCCGATTGCACAGGCGAACCACCGGGAGAATTGATCACCAACGCTACCGCCTTGGGTTTACCTTTGGGGAAGGCACGTTCGATCACGGGTGCAAGTGCTGTGTCGTTCAGACCCGGGCCACCAAGACGGCTGCCGCCGCCGATCACGCCATTCAGGCGGATTACAGGAACGGTTGATTTGGGCTTAAAGCGTTTGATAAACTTTTTCATACGCGCAGATGTATGCAGCCAAGCCCGCCGACACAACCCAAAGCACGCA
>MAXR01000360.1 GCA_001751155.1 Desulfuromonadales bacterium C00003068
TTCGTTGCCCGATACCTCGGAGCTGATATTGGCACGCACCCGATTTTGTTTAAGCCACGAATCAATGCGCTCACGCGATAAACCGTGTTGTGGCAACACCAATTGAGCGACAGATAGATCAAGTTCGCCGTCACAACGTGGGTCACTGACGGGATCGACATGAACGGGAGCAATAAACACCAACGGCGTTGTCATCAACGGTAGTATCTCCAGCTGTGATCGCTTACCTTTACTGGCCATTGGCAACGCGGCCACGGCTAAATCGATCTCACCGCTAGCAATCTGCTCTAACGCTTGTTCGGCCACCCCAGTGCGTAACCCTAACTGCACATGAGGATAGCGACTGCGATACTCCTCTAAAATACTGGGTAAAATATCGTACACCGCCGTCAACGAGGCATAGATCGATAAACTCCCCGCAATTGATTTCTCCTCACGTACTTGCTGCTTAAAGCTGTACCAATGCTGCACCGATTCACGCGCGTAGTGGCGAAACTGCTCACCCACGGCTGACAGGCGCACGCTACGCTTATCACGAATCAACAACGGCTGCTCTACCTGCTCCTCCAAGCGCTGAATGGTGCGCGTCAACGCCGACGGGCTGAGATTACATATCTGACTAGCACGACCAAAATGAAGTTGATCAGCCAGTACTAAAAATATTTCCAGCTCACGGATATCCATATTTATTCCCCATAATATTGCTAGGCTCACAACAACAAATTCAATGGCTAGCCATTGCGCTAAACGCAACACAGCATACACAACAAATCAATTTACGCAACAGCATAAATCCGCTAGAGTGCGTCGTAACATTGTTCTAAACACTCAATTGACGTTTTATCGCGTTTATTTCACACATACTTTTTTCAAGGGAGAACAACTCATGGGTCAAAACTACTTCAACACCCTGCCACTACGTCGTAAGCTTGATGAGCTCGGCACTTGCCGTTTCATGGACGCTGCTGAATTCGCTGAAGGTTGCGAGTACGCTAAAGGCAAGAAGATTGTTATCGTCGGTTGTGGCGCTCAAGGCTTGAACCAAGGTCTTAACATGCGTGATAGTGGCCTCGACGTTGCTTACACCCTACGTAAAGAAGCCATCGCTGAAAAGCGTCAGTCTTTCCTCAACGCCACTGAAAACGGTTTCACCGTTGGGTGCTACGAAGAGCTTCTCCCTACCGCTGATATCGTTATGAACCTTGCTCCCGATAAGCAGCACACTGATGTGGTTAACACCGTTGTGCCACTGATGCAAGAAGGCGCGGTATTCTCCTACGCTCACGGCTTCAACATTGTTGAAGAAGGTACCGAGATCCGTAAAGACCTCACCGTTATCATGGTTGCTCCTAAGTGCCCAGGTTCTGAAGTTCGCGCTGAGTACGTGCGTGGATTTGGTGTACCAACCCTTATCGCTGTTCACGGCGAAAACGATCCTAAAGGTGACGGCCTTGAACTGGCTAAAGCATTATGCTGCGCACAAGGTGGTAACCGTGCCGGTGTTCTTGAGTCTTCATTTGTTGCTGAAGTTAAATCTGACCTCATGGGCGAGCAAACAATTCTTTGCGGCATGCTCCAAGCTGGTGCACTGCTTTGCTTCGACAAAATGGTTGAGAACGATATCGAAGCTCCTTACGCGGTACAATTGATTCAGTTCGGTTGGGAGACCATCACCGAAGCGCTTAAGCACGGTGGTATCACTAACATGATGGATCGCCTCTCCAACCCTGCAAAGCTCGAAGCATTTGAGTTGGCTGAAGAGTTGAAAGAGATCATGCGCCCATTGTTCCAAAAGCACATGGATGACATCATCACTGGCGTATTCTCCAGCACCATGATGGCTGACTGGGCCAACGACGACATCAACCTCCTTACATGGCGTGAGCAGACCGGCGAGACAGCATTCGAAAAAACNNATCTTGATGGTTGCTATGGTTAAAGCAGGCGTTGAGCTAGCTTTCGAGAGCATGGTTGAAGTAGGTATCGAGCCTGAGTCAGCGTACTACGAGTCTCTACACGAAACTCCACTCATTGCTAACACCATCGCTCGTAAGAAATTGTACGAGATGAACCGCGTTATCTCTGACACTGCTGAGTACGGTTGCTACCTATTCGCTCACGCGTGTGTGCCTTTGCTTAAAGACTTCATGGCTAACGTTGGCACTGATGTTATTGGTAAAGGTATGACATCAACAGACACTAGCGTCGATAATAGCGCGCTTGTTCGCGTAAATGCTGAGATCCGTGAGCACTACATCGAAGAGATTGGCGAAGAACTACGCGCAGCAATGAGCGGTATGAAGGCGATTGTTTAATCCCCTTCACTGTTCGTGATAAATGACAAAAGGCCGTCTGTATTTTAATGCAGACGGCCTTCTTCATATTATACTGTAGCAAAATGGGGACTGCCTCCAGCCTCACCTGGGGCNNCCTTGCGGCGCAAACCACCCCCCCTCACAGTTAACGTTGATCTTAAATATGGGAAGTGACCCTAGTTTACCCAAGGGGTTATAATAAACACAATTTATGGAGCATTCTGAAGATGGCAACAATGCAAGAAAAAATAGAAACAGAGATCGGTAAATGGACAGGGGCATATCTTGTTTTTGTGAGCGTGTATGTAGCCATTGTATCAGTGGCCATTATGTATGGACCGCTGGCTGTAAGTGAGGGCTGTGCAAGAAATGGATTGTTTCACATAGCGGTGGTATTTAGTCCAACAATACAACTGCGGATAAAACCCTTTTTACTGCTGTTCCCGATCTGTTCTGCAGCTGTTGCAGGAACGTTATTTCTTGTCTCCTATCTGGCGTATGAAGTAATAGGATATTCCTCGTCAGAACCAGTGGAAGTAACACCTATCTTTTTATCCTTGCTAACGGTTTTACTCGCTGCGGGAATTTCTATCGTTGCGGCAAGGAAAATAGACAGCAGGATCAAAAGTGTGATTTTTTGATATAGGGATACAACATCTTTTTGACAAAAATTTTATTGCCAAAGGTTGCGTACAGCTATAAGCAGATATGAAGTCAATGACTTAACCACCTTCACTGTTCCTGACAAATGACAAAAGGCCGCCTGCATTGCGATGCAGACGGCCTTTTATATTCAAACAAGTCAATCTCCCCAATTTACAAATTCTGCAACGGCCCCTGCATCACCAACATACCAATGGACGTCACTGCAAGCAGCAGTAGAAACGCCGTACCCATGGCGAATCGCTTTGTCAGCGAAACATCATAATAAGCAGCACGCTCGGTTTTCGATGACTTGAACGATTTGTAGATCTGAAAACTACCGAGAATGACGATTAGGGCGATAATTGGCGACCATGTCAGGTAAAACAGGCCGATAGCGCCGAGGAGACCGACAATCCAAAGTTTAGGGCTGATGACGCCGATGATTCGTCCACCATCTAGCGGCGAGATCGGTAGTAGATTAAACAAGTTAAGGAGGAAGCCACTTGATGCCAGGGCAAACCAAAACAAGTTTTGGGTATAGATACCAATGCCAGCACAACCGATAGCCCCCAGTGTACCGAGTAGTGGCCCACCGTAGGCTGCCACGGCTTCAACATAAGCGTTTTTCGGCATCTGCTTCATGACAATATGAGCGCCAACAAATGGGATAAACATTGGTGCCGAGGCGCGAATTCCCATCATCCGCAGGGCAATCACATGGCCCATCTCGTGGATAAAGATCAGGGCGACAAAGCCAGCGGCAAACGACCAGCCCCAAAACATGGCATAGGCCCAGATACTGATGACCATACTGAGAAAAGTCTTGAACTTGCCAACTTGTAGCAGTAGGCCGACATATTTCAGCTTGCTGAATATGAACAGCAGCAATAGGCCAATGCCGCCAAACTTACGCAGACCACTTTGGCCACGCGGGCGCTGATTTGTGTGCTGGTAGGTCGGCTCGGGCGGCAACACCTCAACCTCGGCAAAGGGCGAATTGTCCTGATATTGTGCAGAATCAACGGGTTCGCTGTGGGTGGAAGAGGATTCAATGGTCAGTTCAGTGGTGGTTTGATTTTCTTGCATCAATAATCCAAAAGGGTAAGTGTTGAAGGGATCGAGACATTGTGATTTTTGGTCACGCTACCATTATAATTTTGCCAAGGCTATGTTAATTGCCATTGGCAGAACCAGATGAGCATAGGCTGTGTTTGTGTATCCTCAGGATAACAGGGAATAAGTGGCAAGAATGAGCGCAGGACAGGCTATTACTTGAACGTGTGGTGAGATAGAATACTAACCAAATTGAGAAACAACCTGTTTAACCTTGGCAATATAGTTACGAGTTTCCGTCGGCATGTGCTCCAATCCTTTACGGTCAACGTTGCCCTGCCCCCAGTTATACGCGGCGAGAGCGTGATCGAGATCGCCATCATATTTTTCCAACAACCCTTTGAGGTAGCGGCTACCACCAAGAAGATTTTGTTGTGGATCAAAGCTGTCATTCACACCCAACTCTTCGGCTGTTCGTGGCATCAACTGCATAAGTCCTTGCGCCCCCACAGGTGACACAGCATCGTGTTTAAATGAGCTTTCAGTGCTGACAACGGAACGGATCAAGTTCGCAGGCAAGCCAACTCGCTCAGCCACTTGGTCGATCAAATTTTCGATGCGTACACGTAAAGTGTTCGGCTGTGGAGCCGCAGGTTGATCTGTTTCTTCAACGACTGGCGGAGCGTAGACAGGCTGAGATGATGGATACATTGGCACAGAGGTCGCTGCTGGAGTTTGATAAGCATTGTAGCCAGCAGGAGTAAAGGGGCGAACTAAATTATAGGAGGAGAGAAACTCCATCTCCTCACCTTGGCCAGAAAGCAGGCCAAGCATACAATCCTGCAATAAGCGGAGGACTTCACGCGCTTCGTAGGTACGCTCAGTCGATGATTCTTGAGCCTGATTCAGCGCACTGGCAAACGCTTGCTGATTTGGTTTACTGTGCTGCACAGTTGAATGATTCGTCTGGGGAATGGTATCGAAAGCAAGTTGACTGATAGTCATCATAACCTCACGGCTTTTGAAAAAAGTCCAGAAATCTTGTGCACGATCGCTCTGTTTCACTTGCACCTTTAACTCTTATCGACACTTTTCCTTGCTAACTTAATTTTTTTCGTTGCGAGTTACTGACATACTTTTCTAAATCTATCTAAAGCCACCCCTTGCACTTCCAGCTCAACCGCACTAAAATAACGAGTTTACTTTCATCACTTACCAACCAAAGGAACCACGAACATGGGTCTATTCAGTCGTCTTTTTCCAAAAGCAAATAACCGCACGGCACCGCAACAAGGTCTGAACGCATCGACAAGCGATGAAAATGATCACAGCGACTTCGATTCGCAACTGCAAGAAATTCTAGCTAACTACCCAAAAGAGTTAGCCGAACGGTATCCAGCAAAAAGTGCTAATTTTTTACAAGCGCTGGTGTTAGCTTCTCAAGGGGAAGACCGTCAAGCATTGGATATGCTAGCCAAGCTCCCCATCGGCGAGCAGGATGATCTGTTTGACTATGAGCTAGGGGTATTGATGGCGCGTCACGGTCATGAGCAGAAGGCGTGCAACACCATGAGGTCATGCCTGAAGCAAAATCCTGATCATCTACTGGCCGTTGAAACGTTGGTGGTGGTGTTAGTCGGCATGAAAGAGAATGATCAAGCTCTTGAGCTGATTC
>MAXR01000361.1 GCA_001751155.1 Desulfuromonadales bacterium C00003068
TCTATCCGTGGGTTTGAACAGAGCGACCTTAAAGTGCTGATCGATGGCGTAGCGATCTACAGCCCATACGATCACATGCTCGATCTATCTTTAATCCCCGTTGATTCCATCGCTAAAATCACCATCACCAAGGGTGCTTCATCGGTACTGTATGGAGCCAATACCATGGGTGGGGTTATCAATATTATCACCAAGCGTGGCACCTCAAAGCCACAAACAGATATAACCACCTCCTTTGGCGACTATGGCACCCAAAACTACTCTATCTCCCATGGTGGCAGCAGTGACAAATTCAACTACTGGGTCAATTACACCTTTCGTGAAAGTGATGGTTTTCGCCTGTCGAGCGATTTTGATGAACACAGTGATAAATTCGGCATTGGTTCAAATCTCGATGAAGATGGTGGNNNATGACAACTCACAACTGTATCTAGCCATGAACTACGTCAACAACGAGAAAGGGATCGCCAACAACGACTGGGAATTCAGCGATTGGCAACAATGGCAAGTAAGCCTGCTAGGTGAGCACCGCTTCAGCGAACAATTGCGCATAAAAACCAATATTTTTTATGTTAATCAGGACAACACCCTGAGAGATACCGACCTCAGCAACAGGAGCTATTTCTATAAATCAGGTCGCGACAACAACAGCATCGGTGGTAATTTACAAGCTTTCTGGAATGTTGGAGAAGTTAATTTCTTAAAACTTGGCGTCAGTTTCACCCGCGACAACAGTCAACATTCTGAGATCGAAAAAAAAGAGGATAGTTGGAATGATATCGGTGAGTACGAAAGCGATATCTACAGCTTAGCCCTAGAAGATGAGATCACCATTAATGACTGGTTGGCTGTGGTATTAGGTACCAGCTGGGATTACTACGATCCACGCAAAGCTGAGAGTGACGGTGTCGATCAACCGGTGCCCGATTCAGACAGCTCATTTAATCCGCAAATCGGTGTGGTTATCACAGCCAGCGATGCCACCAATATTCACGCTTCAGTGAGTAAGAAAACCCGCTTCCCCCACCTTAAAGAGCTGTTCAGCGACATGGTCGGCGGTAACCCCAACCTCCAACCACAAAAAACTACCGCTTACGAAATCGGTGTTGCTCATCAATTCAGCCCAAGTATCGATGGTTCTGTGGCCTACTTTTATAATGACGTAAAGGATCTGATCTTCCGCGACAATATCTTTCAAGGGCAGGAAAAAGTTTCATACTACAGAAATATCGGCTCGTCACGCATTCAAGGGTTGGAAACCACCCTTAATGCCGATATTACCGAGCGTTTGACAGCTGGATTCAACTACACCTATATGCTCACCAAAGATAAAGAAACTGGCCGCGAACTTGAAGGCCGCCCGCGTCATCGTGCCAACCTCGATCTACGTTACGACTTTTCCTGCGGTCTGTTGGTCTCTGCCCAAGGGTCCTACACCCAGCGTCAATTTTATACCTATAAAAAGAATAAAAGAGACGATGGAACCTGGACCAAAATGCCAGACTACTTCCTGCTCAACATGCGACTGGAGCAGCAGTTACCAGCGGTGGCCGGTGTCGATTGTAAACTATTTTTACAACTCGACAACCTTACCGACAAAAACTACATCAACTACGATTATCTGCAATCGGGGCGCAGCTTTTTACTTGGGATGAACGCTAAATTCTAATATTTTTCCGGCGGTAGCACAGCTACCGCCGGTTTTCTTTGTGAGCTATTTATGTTTTTGAGTTCTTTTTATATCCAGCTGTTTCAAGTGGCTGGTGGCGTATATATTGGCAGCCTACTGTGCTATTTGTGCGCCAAACAACGTTGGGCCGGTTGGGGGGTAACTTTAGGATTACTTATTCACACCCTGAGTCAACTCGGACGCTGCTGGCGCTACGATTTTTTCACTTTGGAGGGGGTGTTCCACGCTGGCCACTTTCTCCCTTGGTGTTTGGCAGCACTAATTGTGCTGCTGTGGCACAGACAACAGCTGCAGACACATGCACTGTCTGCGCTGATCCCTCTGGTAGCGATAATGATAATAGTGCTGAACTTCCCCCCCGAATGCCACCTACCAAAACCATTCACCCCAACTTGGAGCGCCCACCTATTCTTCATTTTTGAAGATCTAGCCCACGCCTGCTTTATCCTCAGCGGTTGGTTAGCGTTCCAATTTTTACGCGGTCGAATCACCACAGCAGCGTTCAACACCTATGCCGTGTGGGGCTTTGTATTTTACAGCATGGCGCAATTAAGCGGGTGCGTCTGGACCTATGTCGGCTGGGGCGGGCTATTCCACTGGGGGACACGCCACATCCACTCTGCTGCCGTATGGTGCTGCTATTGCAGTTACCTGCACACTCCGTTTTTAAAGGGATTCAACAACCGCAAAAAAGGCTATTTCGCTATCGTCGCCTCCACTATGGCTATCGTGCTCTTTTACGGGTTACCGTTGCTGCCAAAAAACGTTAAAAAGCACCACCCTCAACAAAATGAACAGCTACAAAAACAGCCCAATAATACAACCAGCAATCATCAGGAGGGGAAATGATCTCAACCTTATGGAACCGCCTGGCCAGCACCCGTCTCTGCTTTTGGATCCTTAATCTGCTTACCATCAACTTGGTGATCGCCGGTTTATACACCACTAGCGACAAACGCTATCGCCAAATCAACAGCCAATTATTGCCTGACTGGCTACAAACTAATTTTGACGCCGACTGCTGGTGGTTGATCACCCTGATCTTCCTCTTTTCAGCACTGGCCTGTAATATCATCGCCTGCGCCAGTCAGCGGATGATGCAATTATGGCAGCGACGACTTCATACTGATAAAAAACATACCCTGTTGTTGCTGTGTCCAACATTAATGCACCTATGTTTTGTATTTATTTTATCGGGACACGGTCTTAGTGAATGTTCTGGCTTAAAAACCAAAATGCGGTGCATTGCCGGACAACAGATCACTGTCGGTAATAGCAATGTAAAGGTTCTGCAACAACACAGCACTTTCCACAGCGATGGTGTATTAAAAGGGAACCTGCAGCACTGTGAGGCGCAACTACAATTTACCACCGACGGCCATGAAAGTATCGAGCAATTAAAAGTGTTAAAACCTGTGTGGCATGCTGGTACAAGCTACCACTTAGTGATGAGCAGCAAAGCACTACCTAATCAACCACCACGCTTACAGGTGATCATCAAGCAAGATCCCGGTTTGATGCTAATCATTATCGGCAACGCCTTGATGTGCTTGTTGATGGCTGGCTACTTTTTTATCATCCGCAAATTTCGCCATGGAGAACAGATATGAAAAATACCCTAACTTGCCTTATTGCAACACTACTGTTGTCCCTTTTTCTGGCTAGCCAAACGGTTGTAGCCGCTACGACGCCAGGCAGCACAACAACCGTTGTTCACCATAAGCGGCGCGGTCAATCACCCACTGCAGCTAGATCTAAATGATCTGCAACAGATGCAATCAACCACGGTTAAATACAACGAGGTCGATAGCGCTGGTAACTTTCACGGTGTCTTCACATATCAGGCGGTGCCGCTGCAGACCCTACTCAATCTGGCAGTTATCGAACAAAAAAACTCCACCTTCAAAAAACCGGTAGATGCCACCATCGTCATCAGTGATGCAAAAGGGAAAAAAGTGGTAGTATCGTGGGGCGAAATCTACTATAGCAATCCAGCTGAAGTGACTATTGCTTACCGCTCTACAGCGGTATTACCAACAAAAAGAAACTGCGCCCGCTGTCATACCAGCGATGAATTTCAACCCACCATGGATCAATTACATCGCCACGTTGCCCTGCCAAAACTACTGATTGATGGCGATTTTTATAGTGATCGTTTCCTAGAGGGGGTCGTCAATATTGAAGTGGTTGATGTGCGACCAAATA
>MAXR01000362.1 GCA_001751155.1 Desulfuromonadales bacterium C00003068
CTGCTTGAGAACCCAGCAGTATTGGAACATGGCGAATTTTCAGAGATGTTATTGGCCGTATTTCACTTTGAGCAGGAGCTCAGCAATCGCGATCACTTTCATCTTTTACCACAATCGGATCTAAACCACTTATCTGGCGATGCTGAACGTGTTTATGGTCTTTTACTACCACAATGGCTTGACTATCTTCAGCATTTGCGACAGGATTATCCTTATCTATATTCGTTGCAAGTACGTGTTAATCCGTTTAAAGTTGACCGCACAATCATCGTCGATTAAAGACCGAGATACTAACGTCACTCTGAGCCTATCAAAAGGATCTTATGTTTAACGAAGCGGCTGATATTACTTACTGGATCGCCTTTAGTGCAGGACTGTTGTCCTTTTTTTCACCTTGCGTTCTTCCCCTTATCCCGTCATTTATTACCTATATTACCGGTATCTCTTTCGGTGATTTAAAACAGGATCATCAAAGTTCAAAAGTGCGGCTACAGGTTGCAAGTCATAGCTTTGCTTTCGTTTTAGGCTTTAGTTCTGTGTTTATTGCTCTAGGGGCGATTGCGGGGTTGGCTTCATTTTCTGTGCAAACAGCGATGGAAGAAGGTCTTGTTTGGTTACAACGCGGCGGCGGTGTGATGGTGTTTCTGTTTGGTATTCATATGACAGGATTATTTCACTTTGGTGTCCTGTTAGGAGACAAACGGGTCACCATTCGTAATAAACCCAGCGGCTACCTCGGTAGTTACTTAGTCGGTCTCGCCTTTGCTGCCGGATGGACCCCCTGTATCGGTCCTATTCTGGGGGCCATTCTTGCCCTTGCTGCAGGAACATCGAGTGATACCATGCACGGCATTGCCCTATTAAGTGTTTATTCAGCAGGTTTGGGTATTCCATTCATGCTATCGGGTTTGCTGTTCCACGGATTTTTAAGTTTTTTCAATCGCTTCAAAAAGCATATTCGTATCATGGAGATCCTAACTGGAGCCATGATGATTATTGTTGGAATTCTGTTGTTCTTTAATCTTTTCGGTGATCTATCCAGTTACCTGTATATGATTCTCCCCATCGGCTAACAGCGACCTTTTAACCAATTTTGAATACAAAAAGGCCAGTTCTCCATGAGAACTGGCCTTTATATTATCTACTGACAAACGATAGTCTGTTTAGTTTGATAAAGCATCTACCAAAGAGTCTGCCAAGCTGAGGCATTTTTTAATATCCTCAGGAGTTGGTGAGAATTGCCAGCGCACACCCTCTCCTGCAAGTTTATAGCGTTGGCCGACAAGGCGTTGCTCAATGAGGTTAACCGCCTCACCGCTCCAACCAAAGGCACCATAAACGATTGCAAGCTTATTCTTGGGTGTCACCGCTGACAGCAGGCGTAATGCCTGCCACACCGGAGGCCCGGCATCGCGATTAATCGTCGCCGCGGCGACAACCAGCGCATCACACTGCTCCAGCTCACGCATAAACTGTTCTTCATCGAGAGTTATTGCCGCCAACCGAACCACACAACAATCACGTAGTTCGAGGTGCTGGGTAACACGATCTCCCATTGCCCTTACGGTGCCATGAGGTGAATGCTCAAGCATCAGAACACGCTTACCGTTAGTCGCTTCAACCTCTTGCGACCAGCTTTGGTAGTTTTCGACTAATCCCGCAATTCCTTGACGATAGATCGGTCCATGTGAAGGACAAACCATCTGAATTGCTGTGTCTGAAAGCTTCGCCAATGCACTGCGAACGTTGGATTTGAATGGACGAATAATGGTATCAAAATAAATCTTGAAATCGACACTAATATCAGCTGCAAGCTCATCACAAAAGATACGGTTATCTTTGGGACAATGGTGCGCACCAAAGGCATCGCAGGAGAAGAGTATTTCATCCTCAACGAGATAGGTGAACATGGTATCGGGCCAATGCAAAAAAGGGACAACCATAAACTGCAAGGTGCGACCACCGAGATCAAGTTGCTCACCGTCTTTAATGGAGCGCGAGTTGATCGGCTTATTGATCTGCTCTTGCAAAAACTTTTCACCTGAACGTGAAGCAATCACCTGAATTTTAGGGTTCAACTCCAGCATCTTCTCGATACTGCCTGAGTGGTCATGTTCGGTATGGTTTGATACGATAAAATCGATGTCTGCAACCGAACAAACCTCTTCGATTCGCTCGATAAATTCATCAAAGAAATGTTCATCGACGGTATCGATCAAAACAGTTTTATTCTTGCCCTGAATCAAAAATGAGTTATAAGTTGTCCCACTTTCAGTCGGGTATAACTCGTCAAACACCTCTAAATCAGGGTGATAAGCACCAACCCAGTGTACCCCTTCAGCTATTTTGATCGATTTCATGACGCACCCTCATCTGTGTTCAGAGTTACTTTAATCATCCACGCAATCAACACCAGACCAATCACTAAAGTGATAACAAAAAGAGCTAATGGCGAGTAGTCTGGATTGCTTTCAACGGTTTGTGTGACATAGGTTTTAGCTAAATAACCTTCACGAACAAAAGCACGCATAAAGGTCATCAAATAAACAAGTACAACCGTTAATCCAGCACTGACAACTAACTTTCTCTGCCATGCGCTAATTAGAACCATAATTACGACAACGAGAGCGACAATAAAGACCGCTGATGCCAATGGGCTGCGGCCCATAAAGATCTTCATAATATCGACTGGCAGTGACAACAGGAACCAGATTCCTGCAACAAGTTGAGCACAGGTTGCCACAAAGAATAAGCGCATGCCGGTGTTCAGTCCGAGTGATGCAACTTCGACATCTTTTTTCACCCATAAGCGACTTAAGCACGCAACGGCTAACCCGCCTACGGCTGTAGCACCAATCATCATGTGAAGATAACGAGGATACAGGGTTGGCTCGTTTAGATTCAAGTATGCCCCACCGGAGTGAGTGAAGTATGCTTTCCACGCCTCAGGATCGAGCATAAGAGTCATATTGTTGCTGAAAACAAAACCAATACAACCGATCAGAACAATCACTAGTCCTAAAACAGGTAACCCTTTACGACCCATTGACCAGAACTTAAAGTCGTAGAGATAAGCACCGAAGTAGACAACCAGTAATACGGGCACAATCGACAGCCAGAAAACACCGATGATCACCGAGCTAGAATAGATGTAATGACCAAAAATCACTTGAGCGAAAAGCAATGGGGCTACGCCAAGGTTAATGGTAAATGCAATGAGTAACGGCAACGCCTTGGCCAATTGATAAGCAAGCCGCTCCGATACTGGATCTTTGCGCCAATGTGACCAAAATGCGATCAGAGCAGAACCAATCATGGCGTTCATAAAAAGAAGGTGAAGTGGAAATGTCAACAGTAGCAGTGCATCGAAATAACCACGGGCCATCGGCAGTTGATCGGGAGTTGGAACGAGTGAAATCATTGCGTTCCTCCTTTTACTTCAGTCATAATAAAGGTACTTACAGCCTTTAATTCAGCCTCGGTACCGCTAAAATCATCCATGCTTGAATTGAGAGAACTCAAGTTTAGCAAACCATCCATCACTTGCGCTTCGGAAAGTTCTGCCGCCCAATCGTAAACAAGTTCAAGGTCGTGACACATGGTGCAATCATCACTCAGCATAGTGCC
>MAXR01000363.1 GCA_001751155.1 Desulfuromonadales bacterium C00003068
ATTGAACCGTAGGATCTGAATCACATCGTGTTACACCGAACTGTCACCACATAAGGTGAGTTGCCTAGAGATTCAAGCACTATCTTTTTGCTGCGAAAACAGCTTAGATTCTAGCGATTGAATATTGGCTACAGCTTTGTGTCTTAGCGATCAGGGCCACTCTCTACTTTGTATAAATTATGTAGACGGTTTGAATGAACAAAATGAGTCTGTATTAGAGGCATGTTGATTTCTGTTGGTAAATCAAAATCTCTAACCAGTCGTAACTATACCAGCTATGGCAAAATAGGGGAAGCTTTCATCTTTTTAGCTTTTTATCGTTTAATTGGTTTTCATTTTTAATTGAGAGATTCTGGTGTTGGCGCGATAGTTTTAATTTACTGATCTGTAAATTATCTTAAGGCTTAATAAAAAGTTTTTAGGCTTGATGAATTTTTTATTTGCGTTTATAGTCCCGATAGCTTTTTTCTATCAATTAATTGGTGGTGAAAAAGATGGTTAAGTGTTGCTAAGCCATGGCAGTTTACTGTCAGCAACATAGAAAAGAAGCCCCCCATCCCCTTGGGGGGCGCCAGCCCTGTTCCATCCCTCCTCCGGAACAGGGCGTTTTTATGCTCGACAGATCACTCCGTTTATTTAATTCCCTACAATCCTTTTGTGTTGTCTGTTTTGCCCGCTTCCACTTGTTGCCTATTGGGGCACCATTACCACTTTTAATTTCCAAGTATATTATGTCGAATACAGCAACGGTGTTGTTGTGTTTTGATGAAGGTGATGGCGAGTTCTGTTCTCTTGATAGCAGACATTATGTTATGATTCTAGATTGTATATTAAACGATGGGAATTGAGATCGTAGGAGTCTTTATGTTAGGTCTGTTATCTGGTGTTCGTTACCGAATGTGGTTAGTTACTTTCTGTTATATTTTTTGCGCGTCGATTGTAAGTGCTCAAGCGGCTGAGTTGCTTGAGCAGAAGGTGCAATCATTTCAGCTTGAAAATGGTTTAACTGTATTGGTCGTTGAACGCCATGACACACCAACCTTTACCGCTTATATGACGTTAGGTGTTGGTTCTGCCGATGAGGATGGTGCAAACAGGGGGGTGGCTCATCTTCTCGAACATATGCGTTTTAAGGGGACTCAGACGATTGGCACGCGCGATTATGCTGCTGAAAAACCGTTAATTGAGGCGATTGACCGTGTTGCGTTACAGTTAGAGCAGGTGCAGCGGTGTCAGCCAGACGCTCATGTGAAAATTGCAGCACTCAAGGCGGACATGAAAGCTTTACAGCAACAACAGCGTCAGGTGGTGGTCAAGGATGAGTTTTCGCAGATCTATGCACGTCATGGTGGTGTTGGCTTTAATGCCTTTACTGGTAAAGATCTCACCAGCTACCTGATTTCGTTACCAGCCAACAAATTAGAGCTTTGGATCTCCCTAGAGGCCGATCGCATGCAAAATGCCGTATTGCGTGAATTTTATACCGAGCGTGATGTTGTTCTCGAAGAACGGCGGCGTTCGTATGAAAGTAAGCCCTCTGGGATGATGTATGAGGCGTTAATTTCAACGGCTTTTCGCGTCCATCCTTATCGCCACCCCGTGATCGGTTGGAATAGCGATATTACCAATTTGAGTAAGGCAGAAACCGCTGATTTCCTGCATAAGTATTATGCTCCTGTTAATACGGTGATTGCTTTGGTTGGCGATGTTGATGTGGTTAAAGCCAAGAAATGGGTGCAGCAGTACTTTGCTGCGATCCCTGCTGGGGTTAAAATTCCACCTGTTACGGCAATCGAACCCGAGCAAAAGGGCGAGCGGCGTACCGAAGTTCGTTTTGATGCTGAGCCTCAATTGTTGATTGCCTTCCATAAGCCAACATTGCCTTCGCGTGACGATTATGCTTTTGATCTACTCGGTCAATGGTTAACCGAAGGCCCCACCTCATTGTTATATAAATCTCTGGTATTAGAGCAGCAAATTGCAACCTCGGTATCGAGTTATGGTGCTCCGGGTGGGCGTTACGATAATCTCTTTGTGTTAAGTGCGACCCCGCGCCACCCGCATACGACGATAGAGCTTGAGCACGCGATTTATTCTGAACTCGAAAAATTGAAAACTGAACGGATTGACGGTGAAGAGTTAAGTCGTATCAGAAAGCGGTTGCGTGCCGATCGGTTGCGTTATTTGCGCACCAATAATGGCCTGGCAAACATGTTGACTCGTTACCATGTTATTGCCGGAAGTTGGCGGTATCTGGTTGAGTATGAAAATAATGTTGCTACGCTCACGGCAGATGATTTAAGGACCGCCGCCGAGCGTTGGCTTACACGTGATAATCGGACGGTAATTACTCTTGTTCAGGAGAAAGATTGATGCGTTTTATGCAACGTTTTACCGTGATGTTTATGCTGCTGATCCTTTTTTCTGTGCCGGTATTGTCTGCCGAACAACGACCCGATCAAGTGGAATCAAAGGCGTTAGAATTTACGATAGAGTATCCAGAAAAGTTTCAATTAAACAACGGGATAGAGGTTTTCTTTAAACAAGACTCCGAACTTCCCTTGGTTGATGTTTCAGTCATTGTTGATGCGGGAAAGATCGGCGTGCCGAACAACATGGCAGGCTTAGAAAAACTGGTTGCGGCGCTATTACGTAATGGCGGTGCAGGTCGGTGGAATGCCGAACAGTTAGATCAACAGCTGGAGCAATTGGCTGCACAGGTTCAGGTGAATGCAAGCACCTATACCACCAACTTTGACCTGTCAGTTTTACGTGAAGATGCGCAGCTAGGCGTTGAAATATTGGCGGCTATGGTGCAGCAACCTAAGTTCGATGCGCAGCGTTTTGATGTAAATCAACAGCAACTGTTGGAATCGATCCGTCGTCGCGGTGATCATACGTCGAGGTTGGCGCAGCAAGTACTCTTTGCCAAGCTTTATGCAGGTCATCCTTTGGCCAACTCATCCCGTCACGATACGGTTGCGCCGTTGAAAGTAGATGATGTTGAGAACTATTACCGCCACCACTTTTCTCCACATCATACACGTATTGTTATATCGGGTGACTTAACTGCCGCTGATGCAAAGCTGTGGCTTGAGCACTCTTTTGGTGATTGGCAAGGTCTTAATGGTGAGAATTTCCTACCCAGCTTTAAGGACTCAAATCCATCAGGTCTAGTGCTGATCCATCGGCCGGTACCGCAAACAGCAATACTGTTGGGTGAAATTGGTATTGAAAAAAATAATCCCGACCTCCACGCTGTTCAGGTGATGAATTATATTTTAGGTGGCGGTGGATTTAGTTCGAGGTTGATGCGTGAAATACGCTCAAATAGGGGGTTAGCTTACTCCGTGTACTCCTACTTTTCTGTCGGTCGTCGCCTGCTCGGTCCGTTTATTGCCGGTTGTGAAACCAAAAATGAAT
>MAXR01000364.1:0-877 GCA_001751155.1 Desulfuromonadales bacterium C00003068
GAGTAAACTCATGTGGCGATCATCGAATTGCTATGAGCTCAGCAATCGCTGCTTTACGTTGTAAAGAGCCTCTCACTATCGATGATACCCAGTGTACGGCAACCTCGTTCCCAACTTTTTGGGATCTACTCGATCAAGCGAGAGTTTAAATTAAATATTTATGTCAAAAAATCTTATCATAGCAATTGATGGCCCCTCGGGAGCAGGCAAGAGCACATTGAGTCGGTTGCTTTCAGGGCGATTGAATTATATCAATATTGACACGGGCGCAATGTATCGTACTGTTGCTCTCGCAGTAGATCGCGCAGGTATTGATCTGGCGGATCGTCACGCTTTAGATCAATTGTGTCAAAGTTTAGATATCCATTTTAAGCGCGATGGTGAAACTGAAACAGTATGGCTTGGTAACGAAGATGTTTCTACTTTGATTCGCACACCTGAAATGAGCTTACTGACTTCACGGGTTTCAGCCTGCCACGAAGTGCGTGCAGCGATGCTGATCTTGCAGCGTCAAATGGGTGAAGATGGTGGCGTTGTTTTGGAGGGTCGTGATATCGGCAGCGTCGTCTTTCCGAATGCTCAGGTGAAGTTTTATCTTAATGCCAGTGCGCAGGCGCGCGGAACACGACGTTACGACGAACTACGCCAAAATGGAGTAGAGGTCGACTTGAATCAGACTATCGCTGAAGTGATTCAACGTGATGTTGCGGATAGCAGTCGCGAAAATGCACCACTGATTCAAGCGGATGATGCAATTGTTGTTGATTCAACCTCAATGTCGATTGATCAGGTTCTTAAATTTATGCTGGCAAAAATAGAGGGGCACCTATAGCTCTAGCTTAGAGTTGATTGGGTGTTGGCTGAACAACATAGGAAG
>MAXR01000364.1:906-3406 GCA_001751155.1 Desulfuromonadales bacterium C00003068
GATAGGATTTGTTCCCTTGGCCCACTCATTCATTCACCGCAACTTGTTGAAAAACTAGAAGATGAAGGGATTCAAGTCGTTCACTCTGTTGATGAGATGACCAATGAGACGGTGATAATTCGTTCTCATGGAATAACGCGCAGTGAAGAAGATTCGCTGACCCAGCAAAAACTTACCGTTGTCGATGCGACGTGCCCATTTGTTAAGAAAGCGCAACAGTACGCGGCCCTTTTGGGTGAGGGGGGGTATACTGTTGTGATTGTCGGTGAGCAAGAGCATCCCGAGGTTCAGGGGATTGTTTCCTATGTTGGTGATGCTGAAACTGCAGTGGTTGCCAATGCTGATGAAGCGCTAAAAATTCCTGGGCAGAAAAAAATGGGATTAGTCGCTCAAACAACGCAATCTTTTGAAAATTTTAGTGAAATTGCCGATATTTTGTTGGCTAAATGCAAAGAACTACGAGTGTTTAACACTATTTGTGATGCAACAGTCGTAAGGCAAAATGAGGCGCGGGAAATTGCTCGTCGTGTCGATGTTATGCTTGTCCTCGGTGGTCGCAATAGTGCTAATACCACGCGTTTAGCTCAAATTTGTTCAGAAATTCAACCGAAAACATACCATATTGAAACGGCAACTGGTATTGATCCACAATGGGTGGTTGGTTTGACTTCAATTGGGATTACGGCTGGAGCGTCGACACCAGAGTGGATAATTCGCGAAGTGATGGAAAGACTGCGGGAAATTGCAAAATAATGATTTGTTTTTTTTATCGGCTGTGCTACGGTTCGGCTCCACAGCTCGAACTGTGGGCGTCTTAAGTGGTAGACGTAATTTTCTAGGGGGTACTTTGGTTAATGTCTGAAAACAACGAAACATGTAACGAAGATGAGCTCGAATTTATGCAAGATGAATTCGGAGCAGAGTTTGACGAAGAGTTTGACGCTGAGAGTTTCGAAGAGATGTTCGAAAACAGCGCACAAGGAAACTTGGCTGTTGGCGATGTAGTCGAAGGCACAGTTGTTCAGGTTAATCCTGATTCAGTTGTCGTTGACGTAGGCTACAAATCTGAAGGGGTTATCCCTTTGTCGGAGTTTTCTGTTGATGGCTCGGCAGTAGAATTGAATGTTGGTGATAAAATCGATGTTCTCTTTGAGCGCGCAGAGAATGAAAGTGGCCTTATTGGGCTTTCAAAAGAAAAAGCAGACCGTCAGAAGGTTTGGAATGCGCTTGAAGAAGATGCGGTTGTTGAAGGTCGCATTGTTTCACGCATTAAAGGTGGTCTTTCTGTTGATATCGGTGTTAATGCATTCCTACCCGGTTCACAGGTTGATTTACGCCCAGTTCGTAATCTTGATAAACTCATCGGTGAAACTTTTGAGTTTAAGATTATTAAACTGAATAAGCGTCGTGGAAATATCGTACTTTCCCGTCGTGTGTTGCTAGAAAATGAGCGTGAAAGCCAACGTTCTGATACACTCAAAACTCTCGAAGAAAATCAGATTGTTGAAGGTGTAGTGAAGAACTTGACTGATTACGGTGCATTTATTGATCTAGGCGGCATCGATGGTTTATTACATATTACTGATATGTCATGGGGTCGTGTTTCCCATCCTTCCGATATCCTCGCGGTAGGTGACAGTATCAGCGTTAAGGTTCTCAAGTTTGACCGTGAAAAAGAGCGCGTCAGCTTAGGCCTTAAGCAAATCACTCCTGATCCTTGGTTAAGTGTTCAGGAAAAATATCCAGCTAAGGACCGTGTAACAGGTAAGGTTGTAAGCCTGACTGATTACGGTGCATTTATTGAACTTGAAGAGGGTGTTGAAGGCCTGATCCACGTTTCAGAGATGAGTTGGACAAAACGTATCAAGCATCCAAACAAGATTCTTTCGATTGGTGATGAAGTCGAAACAGTTGTGTTAGCAATGGATACTGATAACCGTCGTATCTCATTAGGCTTGAAGCAAGTTGAGCCTAACCCTTGGGAAGTGATCGGCGAGAAGTTCCCTGCTGGCACTATCATCGAAGGTCAAGTCAAGAACATTACAGACTTTGGTATCTTTGTTGGTGTTGATGAGGGTATTGATGGCCTTGTTCATATCTCAGATCTTTCTTGGACAAAGCGGATCAAGCATCCATCTGAATTGTACAAAAAAGGTGACTTGGTTAAGGCTGTTGTCTTGAATATTGACCGTGACAATGAGCGTTTCTCGCTTGGTGTTAAGCAGTTGACTCAAGATCCTTGGCAGATTATCCCTGAGCAATATGCACCAGGCA
Organism: Desulfuromonadales bacterium C00003068; assembly: GCA_001751155.1. Lineage (GTDB taxonomy): Bacteria > Desulfobacterota > Desulfuromonadia > Desulfuromonadales > Desulfuromonadaceae > Desulfuromonas. Next base: position 3,181 of record MAXR01000364.1, read on the forward strand.
CTATCATTCGCGGTAAGGTAACTTCTGTGACTGAGTTCGGCATCTTCCTTGAAGTTGAAGAGGGTGTTGAAGGTCTGATTCATGTTTCAGAGATCAGCAAAGACAAAGTTGATTCACCAAAAGATTTTGCTAAAATTGGTGATGAACTCGAAGCTGTTGTTCTACATGTTGATACCAATGAGCACAAAATTGCATTGTCAATCAAGCACTTGTCTGAGCGTAAAGA
>MAXR01000365.1 GCA_001751155.1 Desulfuromonadales bacterium C00003068
CATATGCTGAGCAGCTTCACCCTTGTCGCTGGAAATTCGCCACAGTTCAGGGCAGTGCTACCCGTCTCGCCCTCGCTGAAGAGTGGTAACGGTTGGCCTGATAGGGCAAGAAACACGGCTGTCAGGCCAAGTATTCAACTGGAGGACCAACGATTCGGTAAGTATTAAATAAATGGACGAATCTGGGACACGGCAAATGGCTGTATTCCGGTTCGTTGCACAATTAATTAAATCATCTGCTCAAATACGAACTAATTTTTTAACGTAAAGGAATTTTTACATGGATATCTTAGCTTTAAACTGCGGCAGCTCTTCACTCAAATACCAGCTATTTGATTGGGAGAAGAAACAAGTCATCGCCAAGGGGATGGTCGAGCGAGTTACCATTGGCGGCTCTTACATCATCCATCAAGTAGCGGGTCGTGAGACCTATCGTGAAGCGTTTGCATGCCCCGATCACAAGGTCGCCGTTGCTCTGATCATGAGAACCCTCACCAACGCCGATCACGGTGTCGTCAAGGACATGTCTCAGATTTCGGCCGTCGGCCATCGGGTTGTTCATGGTGGCGAGAAATTCACCGGTTCGGTGCTTATCGACGATTCAGTCATTGAGGCAATCAGAGAGGTACAACATCTGGCACCGCTGCATAATGCGGCAAATATTTCTGGCATTGAAGCGGCTAAAGTCAACCTGCCCGATGTGCCCCATGTGGCGATCTTCGATACCGCGTTCCACCAAAGTATGCCTGAGCATGCCTACACCTACGCAGTACCGTATGAATGGTACGAAAACCACGGTGTGCGCCGTTACGGTTTCCATGGCACTAGCCATTTGTATGTCTCTAAGCGCGCTGCGGCATTGCTAGGTAAAGAATCGAAGGACTGCAACATCATCAGCATGCATATTGGTAATGGCGTTTCGCACTGTGCGGTTAAGGGCGGCATCTCTATCGACACTTCTATGGGCTTGACCCCCCTCGAAGGATCCGTTATGGGCACCCGCTGTGGCGATATCGATCCAGCGATCCCCAGTTTCATCATGGAACAAGAAGGTCTAACTCCCAGCGATATTGACACGATACTGAATAATAGGTCTGGCATTTTAGGTATCACCGGACAGTACACTGATCGCCGCGATGTCATCGAAGGAGCCAAAAATGGCGATGAGCGTTGCAAGCTGGCGCTGGAGATCGAGGGCTACCGTCTGAAAAAATATATCGGTTCTTACGCGACAGCACTGGGTGGCGTCGATGCCATTGTCTTTACCGCCGGTGTTGGTGAAAATGCCAGCCTGATTCGCGAAAAAGCCCTTGAAGGTCTTGAGTTTATGGGGATCGAACTCGACATTGAAAAGAACAAAAAAACCTTCAGTAAGAGTGGCGAAACCCTGATCAGCACTGCAGATTCTAAGATCAAAGTCTTCGTTATCCCCACCGATGAGGAGCTGGTCTTTACCGAGGATGTCGTCGGTATTCTTGAGGGCACGTATAGCGACCATTTAAGCTTTCCGTACACATTCTGCGACAAAGATTTTCAACAATAATAAGCGAAAGCAGGCTGTTGCTTGCAAAGACGATTGGTAAGAAAACACCGATTGTAAACCGAAAACACGGAGGTAAGCATGAACATCGACAGAGATAAGTTTTTAACAGAGGTCATGAACGAGTGTTGGCATGGAGTAGAGATTGTAGATTACCGCAACAATGCGGGTTCATCTCAAGCACTTTGCAAGTGTGGCCAAGGCTCACGGTGGAAAAGTCAATTCAACGATGACGATTTTCAGTTCACCCAAAATGACTTCTCCACCTGGAAGTGTTTTGAAAAACTGTTCAACTTGTTAACACACCATGATAGAAAATTTGAATTTTTTACCAAATATGGTGCAATCGTTCATGGGGATGATGAACCGAAATTTTACATTGAAGACAGTCTCATCGATCCCGATAAATTTGCCGATATTGCCTATGCATTTTTGAAATAAGCACTATCCAGCAGACTTTCGGGCTTGACGAGAACCGACAGCCTGCTAGCAATGATGACTGGCCGACCGGAAACCCGAGCTAATTGAGTTTCCGGTTTAGGCTGGTTGGCAATGAGTGTACTCTTTGAAACGATCTTTTTCGGCAACTAAAACAAGGATAAAGACGATTATGAACGGACTTAATCTTAGTGAATCATTTTACAATGGCTGCGGAAAAGAGATTTTCGAAAATACATTTAAAGCTCTCATGGAGCGGGTGGCGATTGGTCTCGTTGGTCCCGGTTCCGAGTGTTTCGGCTTTGATGATGAATTCTCACGTGATCATGATTGGGGGCCCTCCTTTTGCCTGTGGGTCACCCGCGATGACTTTCAACGCTATGGTAAGGAACTTCAGGCTTGCTATGATGCGCTGCCACAAGAGTATTTAGGCTTTGGTCCGCGAGTGGTGAGCCCGGGTGAAAAGGGTCGTGTTGGTGTTATGGAGACCAGTGCTTTTTACAGTCACTATACAGGTTTAAATAGCGCACCGAACTCCATAACGGATTGGAACATTCCAGCTGAGAACTTAGCTCTTTGCACCAACGGTAAGGTTTTTTCTGACCCGCTGGGAGAATTTTCCCAATGGCGAACGGTTCTGCTTAATTTTTATCCCGAAGCCCTTTGGCTGAAGAAAATAGCCGACTGCTGCATGCATGCAGGGCAAGCCGGTCAATACAATTGGCAGCGGGGGATTTTAAGAAACGATCCGTATGTCATAAACGCAGCCAAGGTGAAATTTTGTACAGAGATCATGCAACTGATTTACCTTTTGAACAGAGCTTATGCCCCTTTTTATAAGTGGTTGTTAAAAGGTGTTGCGCAGTTACCGATTTTAGGGGCAGAAATTGCACCGCTGATTGAAAAGGTGTTGATCAGCCAAGATGAAATGACGTCTGGGGGCGGCTGGAAAAAGCAGCAGGACACCATGGCACTTATTTGTCAAAAAGTGATATCTAAACTTCTGGCTCTTGAACTAACCGATCAAAATGTTCCCTTTTTAACGGATCACGCTCCAGCTATTCTCAGCCGAATCAAGGATCAGGAATTTAAAAACAACCTGAGGGGAGTTAAAATGAATCCGCCGACGAAGAGAGAGACCGTAAAAGCGATTGTAGAAGGTGAGTGGCACATGTTTTCTACCGTAAACGCCAAGGTTGATTCAGATCCTTTAAAGCAGGGCCAACCCACCTGTCGCGACTTTCCGGAGGAATTCAAGATTCACAGAATTGCAACGCTGATGGCATGGTCAGAGAGGACTCTGGTTAGCTACTTAGATGATATTACTACCGCGCGCAATACAAAGCGCAATCTTATGACGTATAAATACGCTCGGATGGACAACCTTATTCCCTGTGAAAATAACAGCACCTATATTGCTAAGATTGCCACAATACAGATTCAGTGGCAGAAAGAGTTCATCGATAAATACCCACGAATCATGTCCGGAGGACGATCACTCTCTGGGGGAAATTCTGGCACCGACTGGGGTTCTTTCGAAAACTATTTGCGCTGTGAACTCGAAAGCTACTCTGAAAAAACGCTTCGCGGCCTGTTTTTAGACACCGAAGACTACAGGGTTTCGGCACGGAGCATGTCCGAAGAGGTCTATAAAGTGCTTGTGCAGCAAAAGGGCTATGACAGTTTAGAGGCAGCGGAACAAAAGCAAGCCTAGCAACCTGTTGGGCATGACAGGTTGCTAGGCTTCACTAATCGACTCATCTCTCTCATTTGACTCGTGAGCTGTTTCTGGTCTGTTGATCAGTTGCATCGTCAATATCTTGGCGACCTCTTCTTGAGGCACCGGACGGCTGTATAAATAGCCCTGCAACAGTTCACAGCCAAGAGCGGTTAAATGCTCGGCCTGATGTTGCTCTTCAATCCCTTCGGCGACAACTTTTAATTCCAATCCATGCGCCATGGAGACGATCGAGGCGATCAATTTCTCAGCGTTGGTATCTTTACCGATATCGGTCACAAAAGATCGATCAATTTTGATACACGATAGGGGCATGTTTTTTATGTAGGAGAAAGAGGAATAGCCGGTACCGAAATCGTCAATAGTGATCTGCAATCCCAGCTCTTTGATCTGCTCAAGAACCGCAAACGATTTATCATCAGAATCCACCAGTGAACTTTCGGTGAGTTCGATCTCCAAGAAGTGAGGATTGAGATCAAACTCAGTCAGAATTTCATGGATTCGGTTGGCCAGATCCGGTTGACATAACTGAACGCCAGAGACGTTAACTGCAAGAGATCCGACCTCAAGACTGGAATCCAACCACTCCCGGAGTTGTTTACAGGCACCGTAAAGGACCCAGTAGCCGATACTGTTAATTAGCCCTGATTGTTCAGCCACCGGGATAAATTCATCTGGGTTGACATCGCCCAATTGAGGATTGTGCCAGCGCAGCAGAACTTCAAATGCCGCAACGCGTCCGCTGGAGGTTTCGATCTGTGGCTGATAATAGAGCTGAAGTTCGTTGTTTTCGATCGCCCCACGCAAGCAACTTTCAATTTTCAGTTGCCTAATGGCCATGGCATTGATGCTTTGTGAGGCAAATACATAGCGATTGCTGCCATTGTTTTTTTCGGCATAGCTACAGGCATTGGCTGCGCTGCTGTACAGGTCTTCGACGGTTTGGCCATCATGGGGGAAAATACTGATGCCAATATAGGCTGATGCGTAGATCTCCTGCTCTTTAACTTCGAACGAGATTTCAAAGGCATCTTGCAGCCGTTTGATCACCCAGGTGATATGGTCAATCTGCTTTATATCCGTCAGCAGCAAGCCTAGTTCTGTTTGATTAAACATGTAAACCGATGAAAAT
>MAXR01000366.1 GCA_001751155.1 Desulfuromonadales bacterium C00003068
CGGTATCATCCGCACTCTCGGCAAATTTCAAATGAGGATTGCTATCCAGATAGGTCGGCGTCACCGAATAGCCGATGACATAGGCGACGATCATCCGCTCATAGACGTCCGGGTTTTCTTCCATGTAGTCAGCCAGAAGATTCAACAGCACATTCGAACCCTGTGAATGCCCAGCCAGAATAAACGGCCGGCCGTTATTGAAATGTTGAATGTAGTAGTCGAAGGCTGCCATGGCGTCCAGAGTTGGAGCCCCCGCTATGACCTGCTCGCGTTCTTCCAAGGTCGGCAACCCTAAAACATAAAAGATATCGGCCTGTCGGTAATAGGGCGCATAGATATTACCAACGGTTTCAAAGGCAGTCGCCTGTCGGCCGAAGGCACCATTGGCGCCGATCAGCATGGAGGCGTTATCGATCTCATTGATGTTCGGGTCGGTTGGGTCTATCTTCTGCCACGCCGTCGGATAAAGGTAGAACACATCGACGTCGTGCTCTACTGCCGGTAATGACAGCCAATGTTCAGCTTGTGAGTAATCGGTAACGACTAGGTTTGTCGAACTCGAATGATCATCACCACAGGCGGTGAGCATGCAAGCCAGTACAATAAAAACCACGCCTAATAATCTGTATTTTCCGCGCATACTTGAATTCTCCTTAAACTAAAGTTTGAAAAGCACCGGCCGTATGCCGCGATGCTACCACTATTTCATTCTTTCAATAATCTAGCAACCTTGCTCGTCCTGGAGTAGTCGCTTAATTCATTTCATTCTTGCTAGCGTTCCCACCCCTCTTATCTTCATCAATCAAGAGATGTCCCATAGTTCTGGATAATAGTCTGCATTTCAGGGCTTGGCAGTAACCGTATCCATATGGCGATGACCTGCGACCCACAGAATAAGATTTGGGTAATTAATCAAAAGGTAAAAACTTCAATAAGTGAAAATCTGAAGAAACTTGTTGCGCTGTATTTCAAAAAGAATCTTCTCGTAAATATTTCGTCAAATTTCAAGAGAGGATTGAAGTCCTACAATCAGTTTTGATCTGTGGCAATCAGTATAGCTGCGCTCGTCGCATTATCAGTGCGCCCGATATTGGTGATATCGAGGACGGTGTTCAGGTTAGTCGTCGAATAGCTGAACAGGGTAAAGGCTCAACAGAAGAACCCTTCAGCCTACCTGTTCGAATAAAAATCCGCATCTCTAATGTCTGGATTTTATTTTATTGGATAACGGTGGCAAAACAGCTAGTATGGTGGCATTGATTATACTTGTTTAGCTTTATTTACCTTCACTTGGGATGCCCATGTCAAACTCTATAGAGCAACCACTTCCTCAAATTCTATGCGTTGATGATGAAAAGGGGATTCTCCGTTCATTGCGCCGAGTATTGATGGATGAAGAGTGTGAGGTCCTTATTGCAGAGTCTGGTGCCGAGGGTCTTGAAGCTCTTAAAGAAGTCAGCAACTTAGCCCTAATCATCTCAGATCAGCGCATGCCAGAGATGACTGGAGTCGAGTTCCTACAGCAGGCTAAAGATGTTTGTCCAGCCGCCTTGCGAGTCATGCTCACCGGTTACGCCGACATCAATGCCACCATGGATGCCGTCAATAAAGGGGAGATCTGGCGTTACCTCACCAAACCGTGGGACGACGAACAACTGATTTTATTGGTGCGTGATGCCATCCGCCAGTTCAACCTTGAAAACGAAAACAAAAAACTTCACCAGATCGTTGAAAAACAAAATCAAGAACTTAAAGATTGGAATGACCGCTTAAAACAGCGCGTGCTTACCCAAACAAACCGGATCCGAGAAAAACACGAAGAGCTCGCCCGCGGCAGCAAGCACCTCAAGGAAAGTTTTGAGCAAACGCTCCATGCCTTCTCGTGTCTGATAGAACTTCGCGACAAAAACCTGAAGAACCATTCTTACAGCACTGCGACAATATCCGAACAGGTCGCCAAAACGCTTAAACTGCTGCCGGAACAGCAAAAGAACATTCGCGCAGCGGCGTTATTGCATGGAATTGGTAAGCTGGGAATTCCTGACGATATCCTTCACAAACAAGAAAAAGAGCGTAGCGCCAGCGATAAAATTATCTACAACAGCTTTACCGTACGCGGCCAAACAGCCATTGGCCCGATCGATGAGTTACGTGAGGCTGGTATTATCTTACGTCACCTCTTGGAGCATTATGATGGAACGGGTGGTCCCGACCGCCTCGCAGGTGCCAACATCCCCATCGGTTCTCGGATTATTGCTCTAGCGGAACATATCGATCGCCATCTGAATGCTGGCGACTATGGTAGTCTGGAACAGATTATCGATGGCTGCACAACCCAGTTCCACAAACGTTTCGATCTAAGCCTGCTGCCTGTCGTTGCCAAAGCAGCGCGTGACTATTATTCAGAAACAGAGCAATCTATTCCTGCAGAGACCAAACAAGAGCTTTACCCCAAAGATCTCAGCGCTGGCATGGTGGTATTACGTGATGTTTACAGTGGCACTGGACTGCTATTGCTCAAGCAAGGTTCG
>MAXR01000367.1:0-1530 GCA_001751155.1 Desulfuromonadales bacterium C00003068
GAAGCTCAGGTGCCGTTTTCATTCAAAAAACGTAGTTATTTTTATTTTATTCGTCATGTTCCCTCCGATCTTTCGCATCATTATGCCGTTAGGAAGATATCGTATTCGCTGAGAACGAAGTCCCCAAGACTGGCCACCAAGCGATCCCTAGTAGCTGCGGAACAATTGGATGAGTATTGGGGCAAGCTTCGTGGTGACTCAGAGCAAATACCGGAGCAGCATTTTGCAGCTACTGATCCGGTAAGAACCAAAGAGACCGGCTCTAGTGCTCCAGACTTAGGGCCGTTGTTGTCTGATGCCACCAGTCAGTATCTTCATCTCAAGGGTCACAATCGACCAAAGACCTTTGCCACTTCAGCACGACGAGCATGTAGCTATCTGTTCGAAACCAGTGGTGATAAGCATCTTGCGGAATACACCAAAAAGGATGCTACTACATTCAGGGACGCCCTTTTTGAGCGTGGCATAAATGGGTCCAGTGTCGGTCGAGTTCTTGGGACCATAAAGTCCATCTTTAATTTCGCCGTAAATGAAAATGGGCTGGACTTGAGAAATCCATTCTCCAATGTCTATTTTGATCGAAGTATTGGAGTGTCTGTCCGTCAGCCAATATCAATTGATGACGTCAAGAAGATTCAAAACGCATGTCTGGTCAAAGATGACCCCATACGTTGGCTGGTTGCGCTCATCTCAGATTCTGGGCTGCGTCTTGCTGAAGGCGCTGGTCTTCTGATTGATGACATTCATATCGATTCAGCAGGGATTTCCTATGTTGAGGTCAAACCTCATCCATGGCGACGCCTGAAGACCGCAAGCTCTGAACGTATTGTTCCATTGGTCGGATCATCTTTATGGGCAGCGAAACGTATCGTCGAAGAAAACGATAATGGCTTCGCCTTCCCACGCTATAACCAAGATGACCAAACCAACTCTAACTCGGCGAGTGCTGCCCTGAACAAATGGATTAAGCAAATTGGATCAGACACGGCCACCATGCATGGCTTCCGGCACTCGATGCGTGATCGCTTGAGAGAAGTTTCATGCCAGTCAGAACTGATCGATCAGATTGGTGGCTGGAGTAATTCTGGCAACGTTGGTCAGTCATATGGCTCAGGATATAGTCTGAAAGTGATGCATGACTGGATGAAGAAGGTTGTTATCCAATAGATAACTACTACCATCCGAATGCTAGGCCATCGTGCCCGACAATATTGTCAAGCATTTCAAGGCGTTAAGCGTCGGTAATGTCGGTATTTTGGTGCCCAGGAGACGTCCCGTCTCCGGCCCTTAATCCTTCATTTCCCGCCGCAGGCATCTTGTAGCTTAAGAACCTCAATTATTAAAGGATATTTCAGTTTAATGATGAGGTCAAAAATGGGTTTTACTACTACCATTACTACTGCCATTACCGGACAGTGCCTTTAACGTCTTCTTTAACGTTTCAAAGACTGTGTTCTCAACGTTCTTTCATGATCGATCATGCTATATTTTCGATAGATATGGAAAATGTAGGATTAAAGATGCCCGGCC
>MAXR01000367.1:1550-1831 GCA_001751155.1 Desulfuromonadales bacterium C00003068
TGCTGATGTGTTCTCCTGACGCCTCTAAATGCAGAACACTTAATGGATCAGGCATTCTCAATAGGGGAAGCGTTACCTTTTACGCTGTTGGACTATGGATCATGATCTGAATAAGGTGTTCCCTGACCTATGAACATGATCAGGGAACGTCACCATAAAAAACGTAAGATTGCCTTACGCATGTATTTATGGGTTCGGTTATGTCGGCGGTATGGGACTAGTTCGACGATCCCCAGTTCTTAACGGAAAAGAAGGTATCGGGTTCATACGAGGGGTATTTA
>MAXR01000367.1:1880-3010 GCA_001751155.1 Desulfuromonadales bacterium C00003068
AAAAACACCCGAAACCGCCGTTAATTGACCTAAAATGGCTCAAAATGGACGAAACAGAGTTGTGTAAGTGCCTGTGTATGTCCCGATATTTGTGCATCTCACATACACAAAATGGGGTATTCGGTGATAACGGTGCACACCGTCTATGTTGGCAATCTCTTCTGATCTCTTTCGAAAGAAAAGGCAGGTAGTCGTAAGACAGCGCGGCGCGAAGCGAACGAGATGGCTAGACTAATCCTGCTAGACGTAGCTTTAGCTACGGCTGTCTTCATCTATACCCAACAAGGTGGCTGACCCAGTCTTTGATGCATGCTTGTATTGGAACCTTTGCCAGTGGTTGGGGTTGTGGGTTGTTTTTGGGAATGGATCTCCGGCAAGTGACGTAGTTTGCTCCGGCGTTGACAGGTCGCCTTTTCTGAAGGCGTATATTTGATAGTTACTTGATGGGCTATCTCATATGGGGTTTAGTAGAAGAACAGTATTCTTAGTTCTGGAGGATCATATGATAAAAAAAATTGCGATGGTAAGCATTTTCTCGTTGCTGTCGGTATGCAGTTCATACGCACAGGAAGCTATTCTGGTGTTGGAATGCAAAGGCAACTTTGATATTGTTCGTGGCTCCAGTAGTAATCCCCAAGAACTCTCCTACGAAGCATATGATGTTTTTTATATTGGAGATTATACGTATTCGACGGATAGCGGGGATTCCAAATTCATTCTAGCCGATGATGGAACTGTACTTATGGACAGCGATACTCTTTATCTTAAGGATGGTGATGGTCTTGTTCATACAATTAGTAGGATCACCGGAAGGTTCAAATTTAACGACGATTACTTGTCTGACATTTCAATGGCAGTGACTGGTTCCAATATCGTTTGCTCTACCCTCGAACGTAAATTTTAGAGCTTTCCATATGAAGCCACATCCTACGAAGACATGGGGCATATAAGAANNTATAAGAAGTAGCTTTCAAAGCAGCAACGATGTGTCAAGCACGCCACGGTGTCCACATTGAGGAACATCGAGGTCGCTATTGCCGAACAACGGTTGAGGGATGGGGGGGTGATGGCTGGATAATATCGATGCTCATGCTTATCTGCAAACCATTGTCATCATCGGAGGTAATGGG
>MAXR01000368.1 GCA_001751155.1 Desulfuromonadales bacterium C00003068
GCCCTGTTTTACACCGGTACCATCCATGCGCGTGAATGGATCGGTGTCGAACTAGCTCTCGATTTCGCCAAATATGTGGTGGAAAACATCAGCTTTGATCCGTGGGTCAAGGAGTTGTTACGCTATTCCACCGTCTATATGGTTCCCTGCGTCAATCCCGATGGACTAGAGTACTCGCGCAATTACTTTTCATTCTGGCGCAAAAATCGCCGTCAAAATGCCGACGGATCTTACGGTGTCGATCTTAATCGTAACTTTCCCGTTGGATTTTCAAAAAGTAACAAAACCTATTCAGAGATCTATCCTGGGCCGCAGCCGTTTTCGGAGCCTGAAACTCAGGCGCTAAGGGATTTTATAGCAAGTCATCCGAATATCTCCATCGCCTTGGATTATCACTCGCAGGGGAATGTGTTTTTTCCTGCCCACGATTTTCGTCATGAAGATACCATCGACACCACCGATATGAACGTGTTGTGCGCCAACATGGCCGAGAGTATCCGCAAGGTGAGTAATCGAGAATATGGCATCCATCAGGGCAAACCACCGACATCATTAATCAGCGGCAGTGGGCGCGAGTTTTATCATTCACACGGCATGCTTGCCAGTGTCGTCGAAGTGGGAACCCGCAATATCTCTGATTATCTCGATGATATGAGTGAACATATTAAGGAGCAAATCCATGCCTTATTAACGGCGATCAGTGAAGTTCCTAACTATGCAAAAGCTAATCCGTTGCCGCGAGTTACGGGGTTGACGCTGGAGACCGTGAGCAGTTTTGCAGTTAGCTTCTCATGGCAGTATGAAACAGAGTATGCTGTCTATTTCGAAATTTATCGCAATACACGGCCAAAGGGCTTTTGTACACGGGCCAACCGAGTTGGGATCACCAAAATCTGTTCGTTTACCGACGATAACCTGCAAAGTACCACCGAGTATTATTACTATATTCGAGCTGTCGACAAAGAGACCAAAGTCAAGTCAGCTTTTGCGCCGTTATTGCGGGTTAAAACGCTGCTTAACGATGATGAACTCAGTCGTATTTACTATCCTAGTGCTGCGCAAACCGGTTATGTCGCCGAACGGCTGGAGAACAACCGCGATCATTTTGGCCAAAATTCGCTATATGTCGGGGTCGATGAGGTCAAAGGGATCAGTTATGCCATTCTTAATTTTTCGTTAGCGACCATGCCCAAAAACGCCATCATCAAATCTGCCGTGGTGTCGCTGTATCCTATTAATCGCGTGTCGACGACCATCGAAAAATACGGCGAATGGAATATCGCCATGATCGATCCTGACAGCATTGACGATATGGCTGAGTTTGATCAAGTCGATCAGGTCGAGATTCTCCATTATGTCGGTCGACCGACCACCTCTGACCATCTGACTCAGGGGATATGGCGCAACTGGAAGTTTTCTCAGTTTGAATGTCGAACACTACAGGAGCAGATCGTTCAGGAGCGCGCTTGTTTTCGTGTTGAGGGACCAAAAGAACTCAAAGCCGGACGCAGCAAGCAGATGATGCAGTGGGATATCGGTTACGGTCGTGACGGCTCGGGCCTCAACTATCGGCCAAAACTGGAGATTGTTTATACTATCGAACCGGTCAAGATTGAGCTCTATCCTAAAACAATTCTCAGTCTGTCACATCAACAGGTCGTTGAAGATGAATTCATTTGCGGTTGCGATGTCAACGGTAAAAAAGTCTACAGCGTGCTGGAATTTGATATCTCCTCCTTGCCCGCATTTGATTACAGTGTCATCGTTAGTGCCAACCTGTGGTTGAATGCCACCAAGGTTTACTTTAAGGAAAACCTCCGTTTTCATCTCGAGTTTATCGAAGAAACACCGCGCGAGTATGGCGTGATTCACGAAAGAATCGTTATCGAAAATATTGGCTACGATGTGAGTAGCCAAGGCTTGAAAAGTAAGAATGGCCAGCAGTTCTATTTTGATAAATATTCGCTATTGGAACTAGCCCACAGGCAAAAGCAAAAGCGCAATGTCACCTTGTTGTTGCGACCGACATCGTCAGAGCACGTGATCAAGGATAAACTGGTTGAGTGGTGCTCTAAGGAATCTAACTTAGCCCCTCGGCTGGTGATCGAATACCTCCCTAAACGGCGTAATCCTGTCGCGCCAATTAACACTTTATATCATAGCATTGATAATGGAAGAATTCGCCTCGATTGGAATAATCCCGACGATGTCGATTTTCGCGGAGTGAAGGTCGTAAAAAACAATTTTCGGCCACCATTATCGCCATTTGATGGGGTGAAAATATATGCAGGCAGTGACAATTACACCTATGACAGCTTTGGTGCTCTAGATATCTGTAAATACTTTGCCGTTTTTACCTATGATGATGTGCCGAACTATTCGAAGCCAGTTATTGTCAAGTATTGCGATCAAAGAAAAATAAATCGCAAATAGGTTGAAATAGATGGCTAATAAGGTGGGCGAAGAGGTATTGTCGTGGGTGTTAGTCCACCGAGTCATCAACGTCCACGGGTATTTTTCCTTACTAAAAAAGGGGAGGTAGCTATTGCGGCAGATTGATACTGTTGGCGATCCTGTTTATTTACTAGCCAAGCAATGTCAGAACGTTCTCCCCAGTCAAGTTTGCTTGTGCCTGCATAGCCACACCAAACTTATTCAGGATTTGATTCTTGGCTAGATCAGCTACTTCTTTAGCCATGTCGGCATCGGCAATGCGGGAATTGGCTGCCGCTGTGTTTTCTGCTGAATTTGACATGTTATCAATGGCTGATTCAAAACGATTTTGCACCGCGCCTAATTCCCCTCTGGTTGCGGAAACCTGACTCAATGCCGCATCGATGCTTTCCAGAGAACCCTGAGCCCCCTGTGCCGTAGAAATATCAAGGGCAGTGGTGCCCAGATCGGCCTGGGTTGCGCCGGCAATTTTGACATTAATGGTCTCATTGGTGTTGGCCCCAACCTGAAAACTTATGCCATCTTCGGCTTGACTACCATCCAGAAGGGTCTGGCCGTTGAAATTCGTTGACTCGGAAACTCTATCCAACTCTGATTGCAGCTGGGTAAACTCAGAGTTCATCGCCTTACGGTCATTATCGTTATAAATTCCATTGCCCGACTGAACCGAGAGTTCGCGCATCCGCTGCAATATATCTGTCGTTTCGCCCAATGCTCCGTCTGCAGTTTGGGCCATCGATATGCCGTCGTTGGTGTTGCGAATTGCCTGATTGACACCGCGCACCTGAGCATTTAATCGATCCGATATCGCGACACCTGCGGCATCATCTTTCGCGCTGTTTATGCGCTGTCCGCTGGAAAGCCGCTCAAAAGCCTTATTTACGCCATTTTCAGATCTGACTAGAGATTGTGTGCCGAGGTTATTGCCGCCGATTGTGATTGACATAGATCATCCTCCCTGAGGTAACAAAGGGTGCCCATTGAGAGATACTTTTACGAGGCGGTTGTAAA
>MAXR01000369.1 GCA_001751155.1 Desulfuromonadales bacterium C00003068
GCCGTCCAGAAATCGTTATCTCCTGAAACAATCACATTGTAAATTTCTCGGGCAACTTGCTCGGTGAGGACGGCTGTTTGCGAAGTGCACCGTCGTATTGGGGTCGTTGGCAATGCACGACGGATATCGTCGACATTGATCACTCTACCTTTACGGAAAAACAGGGCGCGGAGTAAAATCGAGCGTAATTCACGAATATTGCCACTGTACTGATGCTCCTTAAGCAGTTGTTTCGCTGCGGCATTGAGGGTTGGCAACTCATTGAGTCCCTCATCGCTGCGTTTATAAACGCGAAACAATTTACCTAAAAAGTGAATGCTCAGGTCGGGAATATCCTCGCGGCGATCATTGAGAGAGGGGACTTCCATCGCTAATTCCGAAAGGCGATGATAGAGGTCTTCACGAAACTTGCCCTCCTGAATCAGTTGATGTAGGTCTTTGTTGGTCGCGGCAATCAGTAACACCCGTGAGTAGCGGGTGGTGTTTTCACCCAAACGCACAAAGCCACCGTTGTCGAGAAAACGGAGCAACTGAACCTGTGTTTTTGGGTCGGCATCGCCAATCTCGTCAAGAAAGACGACGCCGCCGTGTGCCTCCTCCAAAATCCCCTTACGGTCGGTATGTGCGCCAGTAAACGCCCCGCGTTTGTGGCCAAACAACTCAGAATAGGTTAATTCGCCGCTGTAGGCTGCAATGTTGCACTTTTTAATTGGTAGTTCTCGCCGTGAACTGACCTGCTTCTGGTACATTTCGTTGAGGCGCGAATAGATATTGTTAAAGACAAACTCTTTACCGCTACCCGTTGAACCGGTTATTAAAATTGATGGCACACCGAGGGTCGCTTCGGTGCTGTTTTTTTGACTCCAAGAGGCGATACGATTGAACATTGGTGGTGTGATTGTCTGGATAAATTCAACCGTTTGCGTAACTTTTTCGGAGTTGCCGATGATATTACCGAGTTTGTATGATGAGATGTTCGGGTCTTTGTAGCCCACATCAGAGCGCAGGAGGTTGACCTCACCGGTTAGTGCTTCGATCTGCTGTAGATCAGAAAGATACCGAGCAATCATCCGCTGAATAATCTGTAAAATTCGTTTGTGCTCCTTGGTGAAATAATAGGGTTTCTCACTGTCGAGACAGATTACCGCGAGAACCTTCTCTTCGCTGATGACTGGAACCGCTAACTCACTTTTGATATTGGCCGTCAGGGTACGGTAGAAGGTATCTTTGTCATTGAGATCGTCGGTATTGTCAATGAGTTGAGTCTCGCCTTTAAAGGCGGCATAACCCGTTAAACTGCGATCATCGGTGGCTAAGTCGTAGCCACCAATGCGGATGGGTGGGATATTCTTTTTGCGCCACTCTTTACTTTTTGCCCCGATAATTTTCCCCGCTGCATCCTCAACCATTAGCCATTGTATATCTTCGTGATACTGGCTCAGAGCGATACTCCCCGTGTCGGCACCGATCAATTCTGTTGCTTTAGAGAGGACTCGGCTCAGGAAGGTTTGCGGGTCACTAAAGCGCTCTTGAAGNNCGCTCTTGAAGGAGGTCGTTGATCTCTGCTAGAACCTTAATCTCCATGTGCTCGCCACCAATCTCTTGGATAACGCGCTCGGCCATTTCGGCATGGTCCTCTAACAGGCCGCGCTCAAAATCGGTAAAGTCATAGTGTTTGTTGGTGTAGTAGTTTACCACGCAGATGATGCGGCCTGTGCGCGCCTCAAAGCGGGGAACCACATAGAGAGATTTAAGGCCGAGCTGCTCTGTCAGATACTGTTTTTGCAGCGATTCCTCGTGAAGGTTTGGTACATAGATCGGCTTGAAAAACGTTTTGTCGGTAATGTACCCACNNTCTGAAATATAACGAGAGAGCAGCGATTCTCCTTTGTTGAGGCTGATAAGCTGCTCCTCTTCATAGAGCGTTTTTGCCTCTTTTTCTTCTGAATAGGAGGCGAGTATTTGCAGCTTTTCCGTGTTGTCATCGCTACTTAATGGCGCTGGAATGAGCACCGAAGCCAGCGATAGGTTGTCGATAAGGCGAACCGCCGATTTCGTCATGTATAGCGCGGCAGCGTGCTTCTTTTGTTGATCAATCCGACGGGCGAGAATCAGCTGTTGATGGTATTTTCGCGCTTTATTGAGGGTTGGACTAATTTGTTGTAAAAACTCATTCAGTTGATCTTGTTGTTCGAAATTAGGCGGATGGTTGGTCAAGTCGCTATCGATACATAACACGCCAAAAGCACGGTTATTGTAGAGCAGTGGAATGAGGTAGGTGCTTTTAATTTGAAACTGTTCGGCGAATGAGCGTGCATAGCGATTAGTGAGAGTCGCGGTGTCTGGGTGAACCGCTGGATTTTGAGTGGCGTACACCTTTGAGACTAAAAACGAATCGGTGTTGATGGGAAAGCTGCGGTTGCGTAATTTTTGCGCATGAAGCCCTGTGGCAATAGCGCAGGAGAGGCTACCGTTGGTGAAATCCTCAAGGTAAATTCGACAGCGTTTCTGGCGGGTAATTAAATTGACCGATTCGGTCAGCACATGGAGGATCTCCTCCATGTTTTCTTTGCCGTAGGTGTTGATTTTATCGATATGGGAACTGATTTGATTTGGAATTGGGTTGTTTTCGTGTGGCACAGGCACTCCTGAGTAAAGTGAGCAGTTAAATTACTCAGCGAGTATATCTTGGCCTAGTGCGGATGTCAAAGCAGTGGACGACTTTCAAATAGATAGCGTTTAGGCTGCCAAGAAATGAGTTGATCAAGCTGCTCATCGGCTGCGCCGCCACGAACATCATCAGCGAGAACCAACCAGATTTTACCCCGCCAGTTTGACCACTTTCCCGCCA
>MAXR01000370.1:0-2012 GCA_001751155.1 Desulfuromonadales bacterium C00003068
GAGCCGTTCCTCGGCCTTCCTACGTTCAGTAATGTCGGTCATAAAGCCTTCCAAACCGATCATCTTTCCGTCCCCATCGCGCTTGGCACGGGCCTGAAGTTCTACCCATATGACGCTTTGGTCTTTCTTCCGGAACCGAACCTCGTAGTGGGTTACGACATTCTGCTGTTTGAATAGCTTCAGTAATCTAATGCGATCAGTGGCCTCGGCATAAATCTGTTGGCCCAGGTCGGTGATGAAACACTCCATCTCGGCGGGGCTGTCGTAACCAAGGATGCGGGCAAAAGCAGGATTGGCCTTGAGCAGTTGCCCGTCCGGAACGCTCTGGAAAATACCTTCAACCCCTTGCTCAACGATAGAACGATATTTTTCTTCACTGTTCTGTAGCTCGGCTAGCTGACCTTGAATCTTTTTCCCCATTTCCTGTAGCACCCCACTGAAAGGGTGAAATTCAAGGTAAGGCAGCGGTTCAAAAGAAACATCGTATTGGCCCTTACCATAGGCACTGACGATGTTGTTGAGTCGTTCAAGGGGCTGACTCAAAAAAATTCGGATGGCCGCCCTACTGAAAAACAGCAGGGTGATGAGGATCAAGGCGGTGGTGGCGGTGAAGGGCAAAAGCAGGTCTCGAGCTTTTTGTTGAACTAAATGGTTCGATAGACTTAGCTCGATAATACGGATCAATTCATCCTGATGACGAGCTTGGCTTCTACGGATTAGAGCCTCACTCTCATGCTGGCCGGTGGCGAAAAGGATATCTCCGGAAGGTTCCCGAACGACAATAGAGGCCACCAACTCGTTTTGGGCAAAGGCTTCACAGATTACCTGTACTGTCTCTTCATCCAGGTCCCAGAGAGGCGGCTCAAGGGCGCCGGTGAGAAAAACGATCATCTCGTCGGCCTTATGGTTAAAGAATTGCGTGGCCTGGCGGTTGGCATTCAGATAGAAAAGGCTAATTGCCAGGCCGGCGACCACAGCGACAATCACCACCAGTGCGCTACTAAGACGTTTGGCAATCGAATACGGTTTGAGTCTGCGCGGCGAGGAGACCGTCTTAGGTTCAGATATGTTGGAGGAAAACGGGATTTTCATGGATTTGGTTTCGACACCCTTTTTGCTAGGGGATTATAAGTCATATGGAAAAAACGGGTCAAAGATGCTTCCTCATGCCAGGTAGATGAGCAAGCAATATCCATTAAATTCAGCAACAAGAATCTTTTTAACTTTCTCATTATAACACGGAACGTGGCGTGTTCTAGAGGGAAGGTTTCGATGCTTATTACTGAATATAGCGCAACTACCATAGGTACTAACATCTTGGCAATTGTTGGGTGATATGGCCAACTGCATATTTTATCGTCACCTCCTACGTTAACAGATCCACTGCCATTAAATTAAAATCCATGCATACTTATTGCAATTCTTTATTTTTCGATATTATTAGAATCGGTGATTGATGATAAAGCACCGGCCCAATGAGGGTAACTTTAAGGCACAAAGCGAAAGGAGGCGGACATGCAAGGTAAATTTGAATTGAAAACCGCAAAAGACGGGCAGTTCATGTTTAACCTCAAGGCTACTAACGGACAGGTGATTTTGACGAGCGAGCGTTACAAGCAAAAGCCCAGCGCTGAAAAAGGAATCGAATCCGTTCGTAAAAACTCCGTTCGCGAAGGCGCCTTTGAGGTCAGAGAAAACTCTAAGGGTGAACCCTATTTCATTCTTAAGGCAACAAACGGCCAAGAAATAGGTCGCAGTGAATACTATTCTTCCAAGGCAAGCATGGAGAAGGGTATCGCATCGGTAATGAAGAATGCTCCCGAGGCCAAGCTTGAAGATGTGACAGGTTGAAACGAAATCTGTACTCTGGATGGCGCAAGGGGTACTTAAGTTTTGTCACGGGAATTGCCTGACATTCACCTTACGGAATTCTGTCAATCTACCACAGAACAAACCTGGCCGGACAGAAGATGGTCTATCTTTCTCTTGAAAGGAGAAACTAAAAATGAAAA
>MAXR01000370.1:2017-3092 GCA_001751155.1 Desulfuromonadales bacterium C00003068
TCTCTTGTGTTTCGATTTTTCTGTTGATGGCGGTTTCAATATCTTTTGCCGACTCCCATGAAATGAAGATGAAAAATGAAATGGCCAAAGTTGCTAAGCCCCTGTCTTTGATCACCGAAACACCACAGCAAGGTTTCGATCTGGCTGTTAAGTTGGCTCGTATCGGGGTCAAAACAACCCAGCCCAACAAAGAGGTTCTGTTTAAGTTGCGTGAAGTTTATGCCAATGATGCCGATTCGCTCATTGCCTGCTCTCAGGTGATAGCTATTCATTTTCAAACAGTCGCTGCCGCGAATAATTACTGGAGAGGTAGTAAGTAGAAAATAGCCATTTCCAGCTCCCTCACTTATCTATTTAGAAATGTGTAGCAGATCATATAAGAAAAGCCCTCGCTCGCTGGAGCGGGGGCTTTTCATTTGAATTCGAGTGTCGGAATTCTGTTAAGCCTCGACTAGACTATTTGTTGTCAATCATTATGCTGACTTGGAAGCCCAGGCGCCTAGGCACTTTTAAAAGGGTATTGATTCCTTATGGTTAAGCGATTAACATGTTGCGTGTTTAATTGTCTTGTTTTTATAGCTGGAAGGGTCGAGTCTATGGGCAGGCATCGTACTATTGTCTCAATATCAATTTTGATTGCTTTGACGATTTGTTTTGCCCTATTACACAGCTTGTCCAAGAATATGGGAACATCCACCGGCATTCTTATTCTGTTTTTTGTCGGCCTCCCTTTTGTCATCCTATTCTTTGCCATACCCTACGTTGTTGGATGTCTGTTTTTCGATAAACCAGATGAACCCCATAGCCAGTCGGTATCCTTGTCCAGACAGCTCTATGGGGCTTTTCAAGAATCATGTATCACTAAAAGCACAAAAACTCCATTGTCCAAGATGGGTGTATATCTGAAGCACCACAAACCTCTCATATATACCATTTATGGACTAGTCGGAGGCGCTCATATTGGATGTATATGTTTACTTCCAGTGATTGCGGAAAACGGGAAAATCTATGGTAGTGCCTACGGTCTTTTTTGTTATTTCCCATGTTTCCTGGTCGGCTTGCCCTGGTCACTAGT
>MAXR01000371.1:0-154 GCA_001751155.1 Desulfuromonadales bacterium C00003068
ATGCGAAGGACTTGTCATAACCCGCTTTGTTCATCGCTGGATAGGCCAGAAGACCCATCAATGTCACAACCGCACCAACGATACCCGAAGCTGTCGAGAAGACCGCACAAGTAATCAGAGCCGCAATAGCCATGGAACCGGGAAGGTTACGCGC
>MAXR01000371.1:278-2862 GCA_001751155.1 Desulfuromonadales bacterium C00003068
TAGTAACCAAAAGCAACGCCCATAGCGAGCAAGGTAAAAGCAATTGGAAAGCCAAGTAAAACTAACCCGATGAACAGGGATAGCATTAGAATGGCAACTTGAGGATCTGTCATGATTGTCTCTCTGTTGGTAAATCTAGAGTCTGTTCAACTCAGGAATCTGAATGCGTAGGTTGCATCAGCATTTCTTCGGTTTCATGAACATCGTCGAGACGTTCCATCCACACACCGGTTTTCATAGCAACCCAGCAGCGCGCCAACTCGGCGAGGCCTTGAAGCATCAGAAGGAAACCGGCAACGGGAATCAGTGTTTTGAAGAAGTAAATCTGGATACGTGCGGGACTGTTCCAACTAACCTCTTCCCAACGCCAGCTGTCGGAGGCAATTTCGGCGCCGTACCAGAACAGGGCCAGCATGCCCGGATAGAAGAACAGTATATAAAGGGTAAAGTCTAAGCGGGCCTGCCACTTGACCGAGAAGAGACGATACAGCACATCACCCCGGACGTGCGCGTCTTGCGCTAGAGCGTATGGACCCGCCATCAAGAATAACGCGCCATACATCTGAACCATCATGTCAAAAGCCCAAACAGTTGGTGCATTCAACACATAGCGAACGAAAACTTCGTAAGTCACAGAAAGCGTCAAGATCAGAATGGTCCAGGCAAAAGCCCTACCCACCCAGACACTCAGGCCTTCAATTGTATAGATGAACTTGGTCACGTCTTTCTCCGATTTTGGAAGTTTATTGAAACCGGGGGCCGCAAAACGGCCCCCGACTAATCTCAAGAACTGTTAGGCTATATTAGCCNNGCCGCAATAACGGCCCCCGACTAACCTAATAACTAGGGGCTATATTAGCCGAAGTAGTGGTTGTAAGCCAGTTTGTAGTCAGGCTGGTTGAGGTTCAGGTAGTTCATAACGCTCTTCGCGTAAACTTTCTGAGACTCAAGCACACGTGCGAAGAAGTCATCTTCGGCCGAAATGCGATCGATAACAGAATCCCAAGCAGCCAGCTGATCAGTCATAACCGAATCCGGAGTACGGATAACGTTTACGCCGCTTTCTTCCTGAAGTTTCACCAGATCGTCTGCGTAGCTCTTCGTGTTGTTCCAGTAGAAGTTGGAGTTTTCAGCTTCGGAAGCATATTTCAGGATAGCCTGAAGTTCTTCTGGTAAGCCTTCAAATTTCTTCTTGTTGAACGTAACTTCGAAGAACTCCTGCGACTGGTGGAACGACGCCAAGTGGTAGAACTTGGCAACATCCTGCATACCGAAGTCACGGTCAGATGTCGGGTTGTTGAATTCGGCCGCGTCGATCAAGCCAGACTTCATAGCTGGCTGAATTTCGCCACCTGGAAGCTGAACAACGGACATACCCATTTCAAGCATAACGTCAGCAGCTAGGCCAACGGTACGGTACTTGAGACCTTTCATCTGAGAAGAATCAGTGATTTCCTCTTTGAACCAGCCAAGAGGCTGTGCAGGCATCGGGCTATTGAAGAACGAAACAACGTTCAAACCAAGGTTGCCCATCAGCTCGTCGAACAGTTCCTGACCNNAGTTCCTGACCGCCGCCGTAGTTGACCCAGCCCAGAACTTCCTGAGAGGACCAGCCGAAGCAAGGGCCTGTACCGAACAGCGATGCCGACTTGGATTTGGAGTACCAGTAAGCTGGCACATAGTGCGCAGCGTCAAGCACGCCACGGTGAACAGCGTCCTGCATCTGGCTTGTTTTTACAACAGAACCAACGGACAACAGGTCGATGCGAAGATCGTTACCTGCCATCGCATTTACGCGATCAACATAGGACTGTGCGTTCTCAAGGAAAATACCGCCACCCCAGGCAGCCTGCATTTTCAGAACAGTTGTTTCCGCTTTCGCAATCGAAGGTACCGCCAGCGTTGCGCCGGCAGCGGTTGCAGCAAGTGCACTCCCTTTCATGAACTTTCTGCGGTTTAGGTTGTCAGTCATTGATGTTTCCTCCCAGAAAATAGCGGTGAATCCGCTAGGCCAATTAATTGGTAACAAAACCTAACCAATTCGCCGCTAAAAGACAATGGTATAATGATAGAACAATTGACGCAGCTTTATCTTCCTTAACTCTGGAGCAAAGAGAGGCATTGCTGGGTACCTTCGACAACTCTGTGAACTGAAGGTGTCCCGACAGTTTATTGATCTGAAAATACTTACAGCGCAAAAGCTGGCAGTTGTTTAAACTGCGCTTCAGCATTCCCAACATGAGTGACACCAATTTCGTACAGAATCGAAGCAATATTGAGAGCAACACACCTAAGCTTTTGTGCAACTTTCGTGCAACATTTTGGACTCAAAACAGCTCTCAGAAAGCCTTGTGCACTTTTTGCCCACCTGCCAATTTAGGCAGTTATCTTCAAAAAATCTAACAAAATAAGAAATAATTGGTAGCGGGAGAGGGACTTGAACCCCCGACACGCGGATTATGATAGTAACGCTGAAGTTGATTTATATAGTGTTATCAATTGACTATCAGGCGCATTAAACAGCGTGCAACTTTTGTGCAACCTCAATTTGATAGATCCATTCGTTTAAACGAAAAGAGCAAAT
>MAXR01000372.1 GCA_001751155.1 Desulfuromonadales bacterium C00003068
CCACCTAGTTTGCTTAACAACTTGTAGGAGATATTTCCTGAATTGAGGTCAGGGAAGATGAGTACGTTGGCATTGCCTTTAAGCTGTGAAAATGGATATTGTTGCTCGGTTAATTCTGGATCGAGAGCAACATTGGCTTGTATTTCACCCTCAACAACGAGTTCTGGGGCCCACTCTTTAACAAGTTTTGTTGCTTTTTTAACTTTAGTTGTAAATGGGTGGTTGGCACTGCCAAAGTTGGCAAACGACAGCATGGCAATGCGTGGCTCAACATTGAATTGTCGCGCTTTTTCCGCAGCAAGGATAGCGGTTTCAGCAAGTTCTTCAGCTGTTGGGTCGATGGTAACGGTGGTGTCAGCACAGAAGACCACCTCTTTTTTAAACACCATCATGTACAGACCGTGAACACCACTGACAGATGGTTGTTTGCCAATCACCTCTAGGGCCGGCCGAATAGTATCTGGATAATGGTGGTTAACTCCTGAAAGCATCGCATCAGCATCACCCATATGAACCATCATGGCACCATAGTAATTGCGCTCGCGACAAATGGTTCGGCTCGCTCCTGCAAGGGTGACCCCTTTACGTTGACGCAGACGGAATAGCTCTTGGGAATATTCATGGTTCTTAGGGCTACCTTTGGTATCAATAATCTGCACACCGTGCAGGTCGAGGCCAAGGGTTTTGATCATATTTTTGATCCTATCTTCTGGGCCAAGCAAGATGGGGATTGCGATCTTTTCATCAATTAAAATCTGTGTCGCACGCAGGATCTTTTCATTGTCACCCTCAGGGAACACAACCCGCTTACGATCAGATTTCGCCTTATTGATGAGAGTACGCATGACCTCTTTGGAACGACCTTGTAGTGCTTCAAGTGCTTCAGTGTATTTATCAATACAACCGATGTCACGTGTTGCCACACCGCTATCAATGGCTGCTTGAGCAACTGCTGGTGCAACATGCAGTAATACCCGTGGATCAAAAGGTTTAGGGATTAAATAGTCGCGACCAAATGAAAACTTGGTGTTGCCATACGCTTTGACAACCGAATCAGGCACATCTTCTTTGGCGAGATTCGCCAGTGCTTTAACTGCGGCCATCTTCATCTCATCATTGATGGCTGTAGCGTGAGTATCTAATGCGCCACGGAACAAAAATGGGAAGCAGAGAACATTATTAACCTGATTAGGGAAGTCACTGCGACCTGTACCAACAATGGCATCGCTGCGAACTTTCATTGCATCGGGAGGGAGAATCTCTGGGTCAGGGTTGGCCATAGCAAAAATGACAGGATCCTTTGCCATCGATTCAACCATCTCTGCTGTTACAGCGTCTTTTGCTGAAACGCCAAAGAATACATCGGCATCGACCATCGCCTCTGCAAGGGTACGTGCTTCGGAATCGGTAGCGAGGCGCGCCTTGTAATCATTCATCCCTTCGGTGCGGCCTTTGTAGATAACCCCTTTGCTGTCGCAAGCGATCATGTTTTCAAGTTTCGCACCAAGGGTTAGGGCCATCTGTGCACAGGCAATACCCGCTGCTCCGGCACCGTTGACAACAATTTTGATCTTAGTGATATCCTTACCAATGATCTCAAGTGCGTTGAGTAAGCCTGCGTTGGCAATGATAGCTGTACCATGTTGATCATCGTGAAAAACAGGAATATTCATGGTTTCTTTAAGTGTTTCTTCAATGTAGAAACACTCTGGCGCCTTAATATCCTCAAGGTTTATGCCACCGAAAGTTGGTTCAAGAAGTTGCACGGTGCGAATAATCTCATCAGGGTCTTTGGTGTCGAGTTCAATGTCGAAAACATCAACATCGGCAAAACGTTTAAAGAGAACCCCTTTACCCTCCATAACTGGCTTGCCAGCTAAGGCACCAATGTCGCCAAGTCCGAGTACCGCTGAACCGTTTGAGATAACGGCAACAAGGTTGCCTTTTGCTGTGTATTCATAAGCAGTTTTTGGGTCTTTTTCTATTTCAAGGCAGGGTTCAGCAACCCCCGGGCTATAAGCGAGTGAGAGGTCACGGCTTGTGTCACAAGGTTTTGAGGCGATAACTTCAATTTTGCCTTTACGACCCATGCTGTGGTAATCGAGTGCATCTTGTTTTTTAGACATGAAAACGATCCTTTCATTTTTATTCTGGATAAAAAATAGGGAAATGGAAGTGCGTTAAGTTTACGAGCCAACCTCAAAAAAATTATATTAAAATTTGAGGGATGATATTGGTGCTGATTGCAAGGTTTAAAGGTGTTTTAGTTGTGATGAAAAAAATAAGATAGACTTGTGAGAGGAAAGTTGTCAAGTGTAATCGGCTAAATGTAACCATGTTTAACAGGTGTTTTCTTTTTCACGCTATAGCCGCTTTAATGCTGGTTTTGGCAGGCATTCACATGGGTGGTATAGGTCGGTTAGTCTGTGTGGTATTAATTAGTTATCCAATCTTCAACCTATAAGGAAAATGTCGCGTAATGGGAAATTAGAATATATAAAATCAACAGTTTTACTAAAATTGAATTTTTTGTTTACGGAAGTAAACAAACGGTGTTTGTTTTATTGCTGTTTTATCTCATTTATTGTCATAAGAATGGAATTGTAATAACTGACGTGGAAATTGTGTGACACGGTTTACTCGCATTAGATGATAGTGCTATAATTCATTTTCTGATTTGATAATGAACAGTTTCCCAATATAAAAGGATTGAAATCGTGATTATTGTAACAGGTGGTGCAGGACTTATTGGTAGTGCAATGGTTTGGCAACTCAACAAGATGGGTCGTAAAGATATTTTGATTGTTGACTCACTCGGCCATAGTGAAAAATGGAAGAACTTAGCACCGCTGAGTTATGCTGATTATATTGAAAAAGACGACTTCATGGAGCTGGTTGTTTCCGACCAGTTGCATGATTATTTTGATCTTGGTGAAGATGGCCTTGAAGCGATCCTTCACATGGGAGCATGCTCAGCAACGACGGAACTTGATGCGCGCTATCTGGTGCATAATAATTTTGAATATACTAAGCAGATGGCGTTGTTGGCACTTCACAGTGATGCTCGATTTATTTACGCATCCAGTGCTGCTACCTATGGTGATGGTGCTCAGGGATTCAAGGATGATGAAGCTGCACTGAATCAATTGCGGCCATTAAACATGTATGGCTATTCAAAGCAGATGTTTGATCAATGGGCGCAGCAAGAGGGGATACTCGATAAAATTGTTGGCCTTAAGTTCTTCAATGTCTTTGGTCCGAATGAATACCATAAAGGTGATATGAGTTCTTTGGTGATTAAGGCCTATCGTCAAATTCTTGAGACAGGAAAAATTGGTTTATTTAAGTCGTATATCCCAGAATATGGGGATGGCGAACAGATGCGTGATTTTGTTTATGTTAAAGATGTTGTTGATATGGCGCTTTATTTTTTGAAAAATCCCGATGCTAATGGCATTTATAACATTGGTAGTGATGGGGCCAATTCATGGAATGCTTTAGCAACGGCTATCTTTGCAGCTTTGGATAAAGAGGTTAATATTGAATATGTTGAGATGCCCGATTCTTTACGGGATAAATATCAGTATTACACCTGCTCCGATGTGAGTAAGTTACGGGCAACAGGGTATGATGGTCAACAACGTTCATTGACTGATTCTGTTCGCGATTACGTCGTGAACTATTTGGTTCCTAATCACCATTTAGGCGATTAAATCCACTGATCAAAGCTGCATGAATGACCAGAGGGGCTTCTTGTGTAGAGGCCCTTTTTGTGTCGTAGAGGAGTCAATGTCATGAAAATAATCATCCGCTTCGCTTTGCTGACGTTACTGTTGTCAACAGGGGTGTTCATTACCATGGCGATCCCTTTTTTATCTTTTTCCAACAGCCTGCTGTGGTTTCTTTCTACATTTATGATTGGCGCAGGATTAGCTCTCGTTGCCAAACATTGTGGTCGTGGGGCGCTGCTGTTGGCCATTCCAATCTCAGTTTTATCTGCCAATGCCCTAGTTGTTCATATTTGGCCGCCTCTTGTTAGAAATTCTGTCTTGCGCGCGTTTAATGAGGTGGCAAAGCGTGACGATGGTTATCGTCAACTGCGTAAACAGGTGTTGCCGATAACGCTGCAATCGTTAGAGGTTCCGGCGCCATTGCAACAGGGGTGGAATCATGGTGAGCGTGCGCTTGAAGTTGCTCATGGTGTAAGCGTGAGTTTGTTCGCAACGGGGCTAAATCAACCCTATGCCCTTGCTGTCAATGAGCGTGGCGTTCTGTTTGTTAGTTTACCCAAGGTTGGCCAAGTGGTCGCGTTGGTTGATAAAGATGGTGATGGTATTACTGAAGAGACACATGTTATTGCTTCAGGATTTGATCGCCCCAGTGGTTTGGCTTTTAAAAAGGGTGTTTTATATGTTGCTACCGCCTCACGTGTGTTCGCACTTCATGATAACGATGGTGATTTTGAAGTAGAACGCCAACAGGTTATCTATGATCAACTCCCCGCTGCGAAACACCACTGGGCTCACGCTTTGGTTGTTGGAGCCGATCAACAGCTCTACCTCTCCGTTGGTGCTGAGGTTGGCGATGAACATTGGCAACGCGCTTCGGTGCTCCGCTTGTCGGATAATGGCTCGGTAACACTGCATGCGACAGGGCTTTACGACTGTCAGGGCCTGGCG
Organism: Desulfuromonadales bacterium C00003068; assembly: GCA_001751155.1. Taxonomy (GTDB): domain Bacteria; phylum Desulfobacterota; class Desulfuromonadia; order Desulfuromonadales; family Desulfuromonadaceae; genus Desulfuromonas. Next base: position 4,680 of record MAXR01000372.1, read on the forward strand.
GTTCACCCGAAGAGTGGTTCGATATGGGCAACTGATGATGGCCCCGAATTACTTGGATTTTATGTTCACCCTGATGAGTTGAATGTGCTTGTTGTCGATGGTGATTATGGCTGGCCGTTTTGTTACGGTGACCGATTGCCTGACGCTGACCTTGGTTCGCCCGAAATCTGTCGTTCAACTCAATCCTCAATTTTACAGTTACCGGCCAACGCTTCACCGCGAGGGTTGGCCTTTGGCGATCAAATAAAGGGGTCATCTCCTTACCAGTCAATGCTGTACATGGTGTTGCAAGGGGCAAATTATGGTAAGCGTCAGCAAGGGTTTCGGTTGATGGGAGTACCGCTTTCAGCTGAAGGTAGAATTCTTGGCTGGGGCGTTGATCTTGTTTCGGGCTGGAGTGTTGAAGGGAAACCATGGGGGGAGCCGACGGATTGTGTTGTTGGTGCTGACGGAGCCCTTTATGTTACAGACCAACGCGCCGGATGTGTTTATCAAGTCTCGTTTGAATAATTAAAATAGTGGGTTATCTTATGTTTGCTAATGTTGTGTGTGAGATATTTTGAATGCTTATAAATCTATTTTTCAGGCTGTGGCAGCGGGGGCAACACTGTTTACCGTTAACCGTAGGCTGGCTCGAACTCTCTTGGATGGTTATGCTCTGTATCAAAAAGGGTGTGGCACTACGGTGTGGAAACGGCCTGATGTTTTAACTCTCGATACGTGGTTAAGCTGTCGATTAGCTGACGTTGGCCAAGAGGGGAATCTACTCAATCCTGCTCAGTCTGATTGTCTGTGGCAACAGGTTGTTCGTGCCGATCTTTTAAAACAAAAACTTGATTTAATGCAGATTCAAGCGACAACCCGTTTGGTTGCTCAGGCCCACCGACTCGTGGTGGATGCGCAATGCCTAAATCATTTAAGTCATTATCAGGTTGCGGCGTTGCTGTCGCCCGAACATCATGCCTTTTCACGTTGGCAATCTGCTTATTTGCACCGCTGTCAACAGCAGGGCTGGATAGATGGTGCCGCTCTGACAGATCACGTGATCACGTTGCTCGATCAGGGACGGGTCACTGCACCTACGCTAGCTGTGTTTATCGGCTTTGATGAATTTACTGGGTGTCAACAGCGGTTACAGGATCAATTTATCAAGCTAGGTTGTCGTGTTGAGGTTGAAGCGCCTCGTCCTTCACAAAACATCAAAATTGAACGTTTTTCGGGCCAAGATGAACGCGAAGAGCTTACTGTTGCAGCGTGTTGGGCTCGGCAGCAATTGGAACGAGGTGCAAAGCGAGTTGCGGTGGTGGTTCCCGAGCTGGCACGGTTGCAAAATACCGTTGAACGGATTTTTCGTCGCGAATTGGCTCGTTCCCTTTTTCCTGAACGAGTTCCTGTTCAATCATTTAATGTTTCACTGGGACGGCCGTTGGCTAAACAGGGGATGGTTGCTACGGCGTTGACAGTGTTGAGTGTTGGATACTCTGTTGATTTTGAAACATTGAGTTATCTCTTGCGTTCGCCTTGGTTAGCAGGCGGAACAACAGAAGCGAATTCTCGTGCTCAGTTAGAGTCATGGCTGCGTCGGCAAAATATCCGTGAGATAACGTTGTCATCGTTGATCAAGGTGTGCCGTAAGCAGGGGGACGGCAATCACTTGTTTGTTCAATTTCTTACC
>MAXR01000373.1 GCA_001751155.1 Desulfuromonadales bacterium C00003068
TTCGCGTGGTTACGATCATAAGGTGCTCGGTATTACAGCTCGCGGGGCCTGGGTCTGTGTGCAGCGCCATTTCCGTGAAATGGGCATTGATATCCAAAGCGAACCATTTAGTGTGGTTGGTATTGGCGACATGAGCGGTGATGTGTTTGGCAATGGGATGTTGTTGTCCGAGCAGATCTGCTTAAAAGCAGCGTTTAATCATCTCCATATTTTCCTCGATCCAAACCCTGATCCAGCGAAAACATTTCCTGAACGGCAGCGGCTATTTGATCTGCCGCGTTCGTCATGGAGCGATTTTGATACCGCCCTTATTTCGCAAGGGGGTGGAATATTTGACCGTCACGCTAAAGAGATTCCGCTCTCAACAGAGATCAAAGATTGGTTGGGCGTTCGCTACGACACCCTTGATGGCGACAGCTTGATTCAGTTGTTACTTAAAGCGGAAGTTGATCTGCTGTGGAATGGTGGTATCGGAACCTACGTCAAGTCTTCAACTGAAAAAAATGAAGACGCTGGTGATCGTGCTAACGATGCGCTGCGAATTAACGGTAATCAACTTCGCGCCAAGGTGATCGGTGAGGGTGGTAATCTCGGTATGACCCAACTGGCGCGCATTGAATTTGCTCTTAACGGTGGCCGGATCAACACCGATGCTGTCGATAACTCAGCTGGCGTCGATTGCTCTGACCATGAAGTCAATCTGAAGATTTTCATGCAGCATCTTATGGAAGAAAAGCATGTTGCCGATGGTGAAGAAAGAGATCAACTCCTTGGTGCCGTAACCGATGATGTGTGTGATGCGGTGCTGGTTAATAACTACGAGCAAAGTATGTGTTTAAGTCTCGATACGTTACGTAACGATCAAGACCGCGAGCTGTTTACCGACCTTTCAGCGCGATTGGTTGCCATTGGCTTACTCAACCGTCAAAGTGAAGCCCTGCCGACCAGTAAAGAGGTGATGAACCGTAAGCATGGCTATGTGCGTCCTGAACTGGCTATTTTGATGGCGTACAGCAAGATGCAACTCTATCAAGCGTTGTTAGATGATGCTGAACTCGGTGCAAATGGTGCGTCACTGATGTTAGATCGCTATTTTCCGCAACCGATCCAGCAGCAATTTAAACAACAGCTTGCCGAGCATCCACTGCGGCGTGAAATCATTGCTACCATGATCACCAATAATGTAGTGGATCAAGCAGGATCAACCTTCTGCTTCCGTATCGGCCGGCGCTACGATGTCTCGTTACCTAAAGCAGCTGAAGCCCATGCCCATTTTTCACATGTGATTGGTGCCGATGAAATACGTCAGCAGATTTACGCGGGTGATAATCACATCGCCAGCACCATTCAATATCAACTTCTACTTGATGTTGAACAGTGTATTGCCAATATGTGTGATTGGGCCTTTAGTCATAATCCTGAATTGCTCCAGCCGGTATTTATCGAAACCTTGCAGCAAAACTTAGACGGTTTCCTTAAGTTGTTGAGCAGTGTGCTAGATAGTGAGCAGTGGCAACAGTGTCAGGATCGTAGTGCTGAACTACAGAGTTTTGGACTGTCTGAAGAGGTTGCGTTTAAGATAGCGACTCTTGGTCAACTCGACAACTTGCTACCACTCGTATCGTTGTTGCAAGGTTCTGACTATGAACTGCATCCTGTGGCACTTACCCTAAATGAAGTACAAGCAACACTTGATATCGATAGCTTGTTGGCATTGGTGCATCAAGTACCACAGCGTGATCGCTGGGACCGTATGACTCATCATATGTTGATCACACGCTTTAATTTCATTCTGTTTTCTATTGTTCAAAAGGTACTGCAAAACTATGATGGCAACTTCGATGCCTTACTTGCTGCTGAGCGCAAAAACTATAAACGCTATAAGCGGCTATCGGAACAAATCCACGAACAAACAACAGCGACATTCCACCCCTATATGGTGGTCATAGAACAGCTGCAAACACTGTGTTAGATTAGACAGCCTGCTAGTTTTATTGCGAAAAATATCTGGACTGAGTAATCACCGCCATGTATAACCTAACGAGTTGTTAAAGGGCGGCAAACAGGGGTGTAGAGCTTAACACTGTTTCGCTTAATCGACCTTTCAGTTTTCACCTGAAAGGTCTTTTTATTATGGATTGAAACTATGACAAAACAGAAAACTGTACTCGATATTCAAAATATGCACGC
>MAXR01000374.1 GCA_001751155.1 Desulfuromonadales bacterium C00003068
CTCCAACGCTTTTGGTGCGGTGTTTCGCTTACGCAGTGCTCTATCGTTTGCGGTCCATCAGTTCTTCCAAGAACGTGATTTTCTCTATGTCCATACGCCGATTATTACCGCTAGCGATTGTGAGGGGGCCGGTGAACTGTTTCGCGTAACCACCCTTGACCCACTTTATCCCCCCACCGTTAAACAGGGGAATAGTGTCGGCATCGATTGGAACGATGACTTTTTCTCCGTCAAAACGGGGTTAACGGTGAGTGGCCAGTTGCAAGGGGAGCTTTTTGCCAGCGCCTTTAGTGATATCTACACTTTTGGGCCAACCTTTCGTGCTGAGAATTCGAACACCAGTCGTCATGCCTCCGAATTCTGGATGATCGAACCTGAGATCGCCTTTGCTGATTTAGCTGCCGATTGCAAATTGGCCGAAGAGTTTTTGCGTTATTTAGTCCGCTATGCGCTAGAGCATTGCGCTGAAGATCTGCAGTTTTTTAATGACCGCATCGAAAAAGGGTTGATCGATAAATTAACTGCTCTCGTTCAATCTGAATTTGAAACCATGACCTACACCGAGGCGGTGGAGCAATTGCTTCGCAGTGGCCAATCGTTTGAGTATCCTGTCGAATGGGGAGCCGATCTGCAATCGGAACATGAACGCTATCTGTGCGAGAAGGTGGTTAATGGCCCGCTGTTTGTGGTGGATTATCCTAAAGAGATCAAGGCCTTTTATATGCGTGGCAACGATGATGGTAAAACCGTTGCAGCAATGGATTTACTTGTGCCGCGGGTGGGTGAAATTATCGGCGGTAGTCAGCGTGAAGAGCGCCTTGATGTGCTACAGGCACGGATGGTTGAGCTGGGGATGTCACCTAAATCGTTGCAATGGTATCTTGATATTCGTCGTTGGGGGAGTTGCCCGCATGCGGGGTTCGGCCTTGGTTTTGAACGTTTGTTGATGTATTTAAGTGGCATGGAAAATATTCGCGATGTGATCCCGTTTCCACGCACACCAGGTCATGCCAGTTTTTAAAGTTAGGCAGCCTCCTAACAGGGGATGCGCCGTTTTTTGCAATAACTGCGGATGATAACGGTTGCTTGATTGAGGCGCGACATTTTGTTGTTGCGCTGTTTTATGGCTAACGCATCATCTTGAGCGATGGTTAGCTGGCGTAAACTGCGGGTAATCATGGCAATATTATTGATCATGATCTTCATGTCAGCCCCTGTATAGCGGCGCAGCATTGGTGGTGATAAGGTCATGTAGCCGTCGGCAATATCTTGGGCTAATTTTTTCGGGCTTCCAGCAATAGCCATGGACGAACCTCTTTGTTTAAGGACAGGGAATAATTATGGTTGAGTATAAGGTCGCAGAAACCACCATTGTAACCGATGAAACGTTAGAGCGCACCATAAACGAATGGGTCGCACAAGGCTGGCTGTTTGAGAGAATTCAATTTGCCATGTACGAAGGCAGTAAGCGCCCGGGGATGGCCTTTGTGCTTTTTACCCGTGAAGTTGGCGATTGAATCGATGCTGGATATTAGGCTTGTTCAAGGACAATCAACTTCTCTTTAATCGCTAACCCGTGAGCAAATCCAGTTAATTTGCCGTTCGCACCCACCACGCGGTGGCAAGGGATGATAAGTGGGATGGGGTTTTTGCTGTTCGCCATCCCTACGGCTCGCGCACCGTTAGGGTTACCAATCGCGCGCGCAACCTCTTTGTAGCTTTCCAGCTCACCATAACCAATCATGGTCAGTTCGTGCCATACTCGTTTTTGGAAAACTGTTCCGTGTGGATTCAGTTTTACCTTAAATTGCTGACGTTTTCCGGTCATGTATTCGTTAATCTGCTGGATGACGTCGGTAAAAAACGTACGATCTTCAATCCACTCTTCATCAATGACAAACTGCCGCTTACCTTCACCCGTATCAAGGTGGAGATGACAGAGACCCTCCTCATTGCCAGCGAGAATAATCGAGCAATAAGGGGTGTCGAATGTTGTGGTGTAGATCATGGTTCAACCTTACGAGAGATAAAGAGTATGGCCCCACCAAAGCAATTACATTGGTGGGGCCATACTCTTTGTTGCCAGACGTACTTAGTAGGTCATTCCTGATTTTTTACGAATTTTACGCAATACTTTTGATGCCGCGTAACGGGCTTTTTGCGCCCCGTGATCGAGGGTCTTATGCAGTTGCTCTGTGTCGGCGAGAATCGCATTGCGGCGTTCAGTAAAAGGGACAAAATAATCGCGCACTGTTTCAAAAAGTTCTTGTTTAACTTCGCCGTAGCCCATGCCACCTGCTTGATAACGCTGGCGCAGCGCTTGTTGCTGCTCTTTGTCGAGGAACAAGCGGTAGATCTGAAATACATTACAGGTGTCGGGATCCTTAGGTTCTTCAACACCTGTAGCATCGGTGACAATACGCATGATCTGTTTGCGTAATTTCTTCTCATCCTGAAAGAGATCAATGGTGTTGCCGTAGCTCTTGCTCATCTTCTGACCATCGAGTCCGGGAACGGTTGCCACCTCATCGTCAATATCAGGCTCAGGAATAGTGAATATTTCGCCATATTTATTATTCACTTTTGTGGCGATATCGCGCGCGACTTCAACGTGCTGTTTTTGGTCTTTGCCGACGGGTACGCTGTCGCTGTTAAACATCAGAATATCCGCGCTCATTAATACGGGATAGGCGAACAGGCCGTGGTTCGCAGCAATCCCTTTATTGATCTTATCTTTGTAACTGTGGCAACGCTCTAGTAAGCCCATCGGGGTGAAGTTGGATAAAAACCACGCCAATTCTTGAACTTCTGGCACGTCAGATTGAACCCAAAAGGTGCTCTTCTCAGGATCCATCCCCAATGCAAGAAAATTGGCTGCTGCCTCCAGTGTTCCTTGGGCCAACGCTTTGCCATCTTGAACACTGGTCATGGCGTGGTAGTTGGCGATGAAGCAAAAGAGATCGTCGTGCTCCTGATAGTCGATCATTTTTTTCATCATGCCAAAGTAGTTGCCGAGATGGAGTGAACCTGAAGGTTGAATGCCAGAGAGAATACGCATGGTGTGGTCCTTAGTGTGAATGAGTTGATAAGTTTATTCAGTGTTAACCTAGCAGACAGACGATACAAAAAAAGCCGCGAAGGATCGCGGCTTAATCGGTAAGTACCGCGCAATGTTAGCGCGATTCCAGTTGTTTATCGATATAAACGTGGAAACGCGATCAGCTGAAATTCGCTGAGTGCCACCACCATCGCTGTAATGTCTTTGTACTGTTTTTCATAAGCGGCAGGGTAGCAGGTTCAACCTAGTGGGTCAATGGCGTTATGGCTGTGGTGTTTTACAGGCAAAAAATTGTCAGAGGGCATCCTCTTTGGTATGCTTTAAATACTCCGTATTTAACAACGAGGTGAATCATGCAACTCTCTGAATTTGAGATAAAACGTGTGCAACGGTTATTTGAAAATTATTGCGATGATCGCATCCCTTTAATCATGAAGGGAAAATTGAAATTGGAGTATCGTATTCGAGACAATGAAGTTATTTTGTATGAATCGCGTGTTCCTTACAATCAAGTTGATGTGTGGTATTCCACTACGGTTGCACGGTTTTTAAAGGATAACGAACACAATATCTGGCATCTGTTCTCAGCGGATCGAAACGATGATTGGATCGCATATCACCCTTATCCCAACGATCGAAATATTGAGCAGTTGATCAGTGCTGTGAATGAAGATATTACAGGGATTTTTTTTGGTTAAAGAGATGTGGAAACATAACAAAGCCGATTCGAAGATGTTTTCGAATCGGCTTTGTTATGTTTAGCGTATGTTTTACCGTTGAGCGGTTGTTACGACTCCTGGCCACCTAAGCCACCGCCGTGAAGTGCAGCAAATTGGAGCAATTGCTGAATATCGAGGCCGCTCTCTTTAACAATACCAAGAAAAACTGGCAGCAACTGCATCATGAATGATGGATCTTGCATCGCTTCTTTTGCCATCTCTGGCAAGGTATTGAGGATGAACTGTTGTTTCTCTTCTGTTGAGAGAGCCATAACTGTTTCTTGAAGTTGTTCTAGTGACATTGCGTTGTTTCTCCTGTTGTGCGCTATGGGCGCACTCTGTTGGCACTTGTTTCAGTCTACTTATCTGGAAAAGCGACAGTATAGACATCATGGTAGGTTTTTGCAAAGTGAACATCTAAACCCTCTTTGAGATGGTCTGGAAGCTCATCAAAATCTTTGCGATTGCTTTCAGGAAAGATCAGTGTTTTCAGGCCACTACGACGGGCGGCGATGGTTTTTTCTTTTAAACCGCCGATGGGTAATACTTGTCCCGTTAGGGTGAGTTCGCCTGTCATCCCCAACTTATTGCGTACCGCCTTGCCACTAATCATCGATAGCAGTGCGGTGGTCATGGTCACACCCGCTGAGGGGCCATCTTTAGGGGTTGCTCCCGCTGGCACATGAAGGTGGATAAAGTGTTTGTTCAAAAAGTCCTCAGGTAGTCCATATTCGTTGAGGTGACCCATGACGTAGGAGTAGGCGATTTCAGAACTTTCGATCATCACTTTGCCGAGTTGCCCTGTTTGCTTAAACCCTTTGCCCTGACTTGCCATCGCTGTCGCTTCAATTTGCAGGGTTACTCCGCCCATGCTTGTCCACGCCAATCCTGTAACAATACCAGGGATGTTTTTGAATAATTCATC
>MAXR01000375.1:0-2097 GCA_001751155.1 Desulfuromonadales bacterium C00003068
GCCGAAAATGGCTCTCCTTGCACCGACAGTACCTCAATCAGCCTAGAAGAAGGAGGGCTCTGTCCCCGGTATGCGGCTCGGCTGATACGAGGAGTTAAGATTGGGCCTTCTCCGGAATGGTTGGTTCGGCGTCTGGATGCCGTAGGCATGAGATCCATCAACAATGTTGTGGATGTGACCAACCTTATGCTGATGGAACTTGGCCACCCCTTGCATGCTTTTGATTTTAATCTCTTGAGAGAGCAACGGATTGTGGTCCGTAGGGCTGATAAGGGAACTAGCTTTACCACCCTTGATGGCCAACAGCGCTTGCTTTGCGCAGACGACCTGGTTATTTGTGATGGTCAGGGGCCAGTGGCCTTGGCTGGGATTATGGGCGGGGAAAATTCTGAAGTTGGGACTGAAACAACCGATATTCTTTTGGAAAGTGCATATTTTAATCCGGTTACGATACGTCGAACCAGCAAACGACTCGGTATGCATACTGAAGCTTCTCATCGCTTTGAGCGTGGGGCCGATGTTGGCATGGTGCCAGTAGCCCTTGATAAGGCGGCGGCCCTTATTGTCGAAGTGGCCGGTGGAGTGCTATCTCAGGGAATGATTGATTGTTATCCCGAGCCCCTGATTGAGCGGCAGTTGACCCTCGATGTGGCAAAAGCTAACAAAGTCCTGGGCCTTAAACTCGCCAGCGATGATATCCTCAGCTTATTGCGTTCCATCGGCCTTGAAGTTAGTCCGGCTCCGGATCGGGATAATGACATTCTTTACGCTAAGATTCCTGCTTTCCGCCCGGATCTTGAGCGAGAGATTGACTTGATTGAAGAGATCGCCCGCCTGCATGGTTATGACCAGATACCCGTTACTATGCCGGTCAGTCGAATGATTTGCCATCGCCCGGCTCCTCAGCAACGATTGGTTCGTCAACTGCGCGATGCCATGGTTGCTGGTGGTTTTGCTGAAATTATTAATTATTCTTTTATCGCACCCGAGTGGGATCGCCTCAACTTGGCACAAGACGATTGCCGGCGCCAGAATATCCGGATCCTCAACCCTCTAACCGAAGATCAATCGGTTATGCGAACCAGTTTGGTGCCCAGTATGCTCGAGAGTGTTGCCCGTAACCGGGCCTATCGTTCTCTTGATCTGCAGCTGTTCGAGTTGAGATCGGTTTTTCAACCTCAGGCCGGCGAGGAGTTGCCTCGGGAAAGTCTACGTCTCTGTGCCGCCATCTGTGGTCGGCGGGAGCCCCTCGGTTGGACTCAATCTGGTGAGGAAGTGGACTTTTTTGATTTGAAAGGTCAGCTAGAAGGATTGCTAGAAGGGTTTCATCTCGACTCGGTCCGCTGGGATAGTAGCCAAAGTGAAACATTCTATCATCCCGGTAAATCCTGTATGCTGCACCACTCTTCGGGTCTGTTAGGCAGTATTGGCGAGATCCATCCGCAAGTTCTGGAACATTTTGATATTGACCAACCGGTTTATCTGCTCGATCTAGATCTGAATGCCTTTTTCTCTGCAATGGATATGGGGCGGAACTTTCAGGCGATTTCCCGCTTCCCTGATGTTTGTCGTGACAGCGCCTTGCTCGTTGATAACAATATTAGCGCCGAGCAAGTGTTTGCCGTTATCGACCGGGTTCGAGGCCGTTTCGTTGAAGATTATACCTTGTTCGATATGTACCGCGGACCGGGCATCGCCGACGATAAAAAGAGTCTGGCCATCAGAGTTCGTTATCGCAGCTCGGAGAAAACACTGACCGAAGATGAGATAACCGCAGGTCATGAGCGCATCATCAAGGCTCTCAAGAAACAGCTCGGAGCTGAAATTCGTTAAAAAAACCGGTTGATTGCATGAAGTTCCTATGATATAAAGTGTTGGATGTTCATAGACTTACGTTATCGGAAGGGGGCAGATCAATGACCAAGGCGGACCTTGTAGAACGTGTATACTTGAAAACTGGTTTTTCAAAAAAGGAGTCCGCGCAGATTGTCGAGATGGTCTTCGATCTGATGAAATCGACTCTTGAAAAGGGCGAGAAAATCAAGCTGGCCGGTTTTGGCAACTTTGTTGTTAAAGACAAAGCGACGCGCAAGGGGC
>MAXR01000375.1:2122-4802 GCA_001751155.1 Desulfuromonadales bacterium C00003068
TTTCAAGCCTAGTCAAGTACTCAAGTCAGTCATTAACGGTCAGGATTAAGAGGCTCTTCGCCATCTTGGCTGAATATGGATAATTCCATCCCCGATAAGCTCTATTTTAAAATCGGCGAAGTCGTTAGTCTCACCGGCATCAAGGCCCATGTTCTGCGTTATTGGGAGTCTGAATTCGGTGCAGATATTCGCCCTGTCAAGAGTAGTGGTCGACAGCGCCTCTATCGAAGGCAGGATATCGAGCTCATCCTGCAGTTGAAAGATCTGCTCTATCGTCAGGGGTTCACTATTGCCGGCGCAAAGAAAAAATTGCACCGGAAAACTTGTGACCATGATTCTGCCAATCAGGCTTCTGCGGCTGAGCTGAACCTTCAATTATTACAAGAATTGCGCAGTGATCTTATTCGACTTCGCAAGACCTTGGGTAGCTGAAGAAGTTTTACTTCGGCCCGGTCCTAAGTGTCATATCTTTGAGGCCGTTATTTGCTGATCCTGGTCACCAACGATGACGGCGTCCATTCCCCCGGCTTAGCCACGTTGGCATCAGCTCTGTCTGATCTCGGGCGGGTGGTGATTGTCGCTCCAGACCGCGAGCGTAGCGCCATCGGTCATGCCCTCACTCTCCATTCGCCACTGCGCGCCGAACTCATCAAACCTGATACCTATGCCGTTGACGGCACTCCTACCGATTGTGTCAATCTTGGCATTCACGGACTTTTCAAAAGTAGTCCTGACTTGGTTGTCTCCGGAATAAATCGAGGGGCTAATATGGGGGNNGAGCTAATATGGGGGAGGACGTTACCTATTCAGGGACCGTATCCGCCGCTATGGAAGCAACTTTGATGGGCGTTCCGGCCTTTGCTATTTCCCTAGATCTGCTTAATGGGGAACGATCCGATTATGCTCCAGCGGCACGCTTTGCCAAGGAATTGGCTGCGACTATCATTCGTTATGGTTTGCCTAGCGACACGTTTTTTAATGTCAATGTGCCGGTGGGAAATCCTAAAGGAACTAGAATGACTTGCCAAGGGAAACGCCGTTATGACGACATGATCGTCGAGAAAGTTGACCCTAGAGGACGAAAGTATTACTGGATTGGTGGTGGTTCGTGCGAATTTGAGAAGATTCCTGGAAGTGATTTTTTAGCTTTATCGAAGGGTTTTATCTCGGTCACCCCTCTGCATCTTGATTTGACCAACTATCGTTCTTTTGACAGCCTCCGGCAATGGCAGACGCCCGCTGACGAGGCGTTTTTTCATACCGACAACGAATAAGGATACGGGGATACTGGGATATGGAGTATGCAATAGCCCGCCGCCGAATGGTCGAAAGACAGATTGTGGCGAAGGGCATTCAAGATCCGTTGGTGATCGAAGCCATGAAGCGCGTGCCCCGTCACCGTTTCGTTGAAGAAGCCTTGTGGGCCCAGGCTTACGGTGATTATCCTTTGCCGATTGGTGACAAACAGACAATTTCTCAACCCTTTATGGTTGCCCTGATGACTCAAGCTCTCGAACTAAGAGGAGGGGAGAAAGTACTTGAGATTGGCACCGGTTCCGGATATCAGGCGGCCATCTTGTCTCAAATCGCTTCTCGTGTTTACAGTGTAGAACGAATCTCCCGGTTGGCGAGACGTGCCCGACAAGTCCTTGATGAAATCGGTTGTACTAATGTCAATATTAAGCTGAGTGATGGAACCATCGGCTGGGAAAGTGAGGCGCCTTTTGACGGTATAGTAGTTACCGCTGGCTCACCTAAAGTGCCTTCGCATTATCTCGAACAATTGACCATTGGCGGTCGCCTGATCATTCCTGTTGGCGGCCGAGGCAGTCAGGTCCTTAAATGCATTGTTCGCCAAAGCTCCGATGAATTTAAGGAGGAAAACCTTCTCGGTTGCCGATTTGTGCCATTGATCGGTAAGGACGGATGGTCCGAAGGCGAGGGTGGTTTATGATTATATTGCGTCGCCTTTACGATTGGGTTTTACACTGGGCGCAAACTCCCTACGGTTCACCAGCCCTGTTTTTGTTAGCTTTTGCTGAGTCCTCTTTCTTTCCTCTACCACCCGATATCTTATTGTTGGCTATGTGCTTGTCTCTGCCAGCCAAGTCCTATCGTTATGCTTCGCTGGCTACAATCGGCTCTGTGATTGGTGGCATGGGCGGTTACCTTATCGGGTATTCTCTGTGGGGAGCGACATCTGAGCTGTTTTATCAGTATGTTCCTGGGTTCTCACTCTCTGGTTTTAACCAAATCCAGCAATTGTTTTCCGCTTATGACTTTTGGGTGATATTTACAGCCGGCTTTACTCCACTGCCTTATAAAATATTTACCATCGGTGCCGGGGTCTTCGAGATTAATTTCCCGCTATTCGTATTGACATCCGTGGTCAGTCGTGGCTTGCGCTTTTTTCTTTTAGCTTGGTTAATCTATATGTTTGGCGATAAGGTCAAAGCAATGANNCAAGTATTTCAACCTTTTGACTTTGGCCTTCATGGTCTTGCTTTTGGGAGGATTTCTCCTTTTTACGGGTTTGCGATGATCACTGTTAAAAGTTCGGTTGTAGTTCAATATGGATGGCAACAGTACCCATGGGCAGGAAGAGGACGCTGATCAATGTTTAGTGTGTTGCGGTATGCACTGCTGCTAGCGGTCTTGTTATTCTTGTTGGCTGGCTGTG